>JARRRC010000274.1:3312-12810 GCA_037381105.1 Desulfobacterales bacterium | reverse complement strand
CCATCGATTCGTTTTTGACAAGGAAAACGCGGGTATGCAATGGAATAAAATTATAAAAGAAATGTTTTTCCTTTTAGGAATAGCAATAATTTCTGCACTCGCAGTAAATTATTTTTCTCCTGCAGGCATCACTCTTGTCGGCAAATGGGGTGAATCTCTCGGCGGCAAAGCCGCAAAAAATAAAAGCCATGTTTTTAGCGGTGAATTGGAAATCAAAGATGTTAGGATCGCGAAACAAATTTTTGACAGCGGTAAAGCAGTATTTGTTGATGCCCGCTCGCCTGAAGATTTTGAAAAGGGGCATATAAAGGGTGCAGAATCCCTGCCCCTCGGTCAATTTGATGACCTCATCGGAGCGTTTGGAAAGAAATACCCGGCCGACACCTACATCGTTGCGTATTGTTCAGATAAGACTTGTGACGACAGCCACAGGCTGGAAGAACTTCTATTTGACCACGGCTATGTAAATGTCAGTATTTTTTTCGACGGATATCAGGGCTGGAAGGCGGAGGGCTTCCCAATTGAAAGATAATCTGAGAAATCTTTTCAATAACGGTTGGATAGAAATAGCATTTCGTTGGACTCTCGGTGTAACCTTTATCTACGCCAGTTATTATAAAATAATGTCTCCTATGGATTTTGCCAAAATTATTTATGGATACAACCTTTTCCCGGAGTTTTTAATAAACCTGATCGCTATTATTCTTCCCTTCGTAGAGTTGATTGCAGGCATATTTTTGCTTCTTGGGATCTATTCACGCTCCGCAGCTCTGATAATAAACGGGTTGCTCCTGTCCTTTATCCTTATCTTGACGATCAATATCATAAGGGGTCACGAATTCGACTGCGGGTGCTTCTCGGCTGATAAAACAGGATCTCCTGTAATGATGGTAGCAAGGGATGGTATATACTTGCTGATGGGACTGCAGGTTCTTTTATTTAATGGTATCAGAAAGGGATGTTTGATCCGCTCGGATTAAGGGATTTGAACCTCAAAAGACATCCGGCTTCACCCCCTGTTCGCCGGGTTATGAATTTAGGATCAGATCGCGAAAAAAACGCAAGGCTTCAGGTTGACCCCAGTCCAGTGGGCCGATAATTTTTTGGACGAGTATGCCATTTTTGTTGATGATAAAGCTCTCCGGAACTCCGGTAGTTCCATAACTCGTTCTGATCGTACCGGCAGAATCGATCAAAGCAGGGAACGTGAGTTTGTGTTTTTTCATAAATGGAGCCACAACCTTTTCTCCCAAAGAATCGATGCTGACGGCCAGAATTTCAAAATTTTCACCTTTGAGTTTCTGGTATAGCTTTTCCATTGAAGGCATTTCATCGACACAGCTGGAACACCAGGTGGCCCAAATGTTAATGAGGACTACTTTGCCTCTGTAGTCAGACAGGCCGGCCATTTTTCCATTGATGCCGGGGAATCTGAAATCGGGTGCAGGATGTCCGATTTTGATCAGTCCTTGCTGGTCATATGATCTGTTTTGATGCAGCAGCAAAAGGACCAGCAGGCCTGCAATCGACAAAAAAACGAGAATAACAGAGCGATAGTCAATTCGTTTTTCTTGCATATATATTATCGTAATCGAAACGTGGTTATACAGGTGTTGCTGTCATCAAACGTTGTGATTATGCCTTTGGCTGTTCGATCCAGCCCCTGAACTCTCAGACCGATTCTGCGGTTTCTCGGAAGCCAGAGTTCAAAGAAACCGTTTCGCATAGTGGCAATGGTACCATCGACAAGGATATTTCCATCCTGGTCAACAGCTTTTACATAAAACTTTTTCCCGGGTAATTCCGCCTGACAGGAGGACATGTAATGAATGGCTCAAGTGTGCGTGCTATTTATATAGGGCGCCACAGCGACCAACATTTTATCCTCCGGAAGCGGAATCTTTTTAACCTTTTCATCAGGAAATTTAAACACCACCTCTCGAGGCGTGACGTAGCTCGTGATCTCCCTATTGGACCAATTCCATTCATTGGCAATCGCTATGGCTTGAACGGCATCGATCTTATTTAATCTTGCTTCGTCTGATGTCTCATTGCTGGAACACGCCGGCAACAGCCAAATTATTCCTAGAATTAGAATGAGTGACGGTCCTATGGATTTCATTTGTTTCCTCCATAATTTGTATTCAATTGATTGTACAATTGCTGTAAAATATCATCCCTAAAGCATACGATTTTGGCGTTGCAATCCGCAATTCCGTTCGATCTTGAATATTCTATAACATATAAAAACGATATGATGCAGTCCAAATTTTCAATCCCCGTCTGAAGATTTTTGAACATATTGATATTACTATGATATTCATTTGGACTTCGGTGACATTCTTAACTGTCTCAGTTGCGTGCTATGGTCCCACATTGTAACAGTAATAGATTTAAAGTCAAGAACAATGAAACTTACCGCAGCCAGCTTGTTGAAGCGCAGCGGAAAGCCCGTTCACGGGGCTGGGGGAGTTTCATTAATCTGATTCACCTCTTGGCTGTTTGAAAGATTTGAGATATAACGTATAGAAATGAAATCTTATACTTTTTTGCTCGATAGGGAGCACATCCTGCAGAAAATTCTTGTCGTTAAGTAGTTCAATATTAGAGTTACAGGTTATGACCATATTACGGTATATATGGAATCCAAAGCCATAAATCGGCACTGTCAAGGGCGACATTCACGACATCGGCAAGAACCTGGTGTCCATGATGCTGGAGTGTGCCGGATTTAGCGTTATAGATTTAGGTGTTGACGTCAGTAACGGCAGGTTCCTGGCTGCTGCTGAAAGATACCAGGCGCACATCGTTGCCTGCTCTGCCCTGCTGACCACAACCCTGGCGGAAATGGAAGCGGCGGTTGCAGCTGTCAGGAACAAAGGTGGCTTGAAGACCCTGGTCGGAGGAGCGCCGGTGACCGCGTCTTTTGCCGATGAAATCGGGGCTGATGGGTACAGCGCGGATGCTGCCGGTGCGGTTTCTATTGCCCGAAGCTTGATAGAAGCTTTCTTAAAATAATTTTATTGGCCCGAACTCGGCGTTGGAACCTCGTTTTAAGTCCTCGACATACTTGAGTATGCGTGTCGAAGCTCCCGTCAACAGGCGGGGCGGGTTAAAACTCGGCTCCGCCTTTTTGTCCCGCCGGGTTTTAGCGGGGAATTTTGAATCAAAATCTTTATTTCGGGATGGCTTCTACCCTAACCACAGGATGAATACATACATGACGAGTCGCGAACGCTTTTTAAAAACCATGCGAAATGAAAAGACGGATCGTGTGCCTTATTTTGAGGAAGGTATTCGAAAAGATGTTATCAAAGCATGGCGCAAACAGGGACTGACCCAAAAAGCGGAACTCTCCAAGATGTTCTCTACTGACCGGCACGAAGAAATAGAAGTGGATCTGGAACCCCGCCCCAAACTAAGGAAATGGCCAACTTCCCGGAATGAACTGAAGGTGTTGAGGAAAAGTTTAAATCCGAATGATTCCCGTCGACTGCCTCGGAATTGGTCAAGCCGGGTCCGTACCTGGCAGCGCCGCGACCATGTGCTCATGCTGCGGGTGCACCGCGGCTTTTTCCTGTCAATGGGAGTGTACGACTGGCATCGGTTTTCAGAAGTGATTCGCCTTCTCATCGAAACCGTTGTCCTGCGTACATTTGCCAATGCCCGGATACTGATCCCAAGCATTCTCAAATGGGGCTTCAATTGTCTTTGGGCCTGCGAGGTCAACATTGAGGCCATGGACTATCGCGATCTGCGCCGCGAGTTCGGTACTGAGTTGCGCCTGATCGGCGGCATTGATCTTGACGCTTTGAGGGGCGACAAAGAGGCGATCCGTCGAGAAGTCGAAGGAAAAGTACCGCCCTTGCTGGCCGAAGGCGGTTATGTGCCTTTGGCTGACGGACGCGTGAGAGCGGATGTTCCCTTTGAAAACTATGTTTACTATCGAAGGCTGTTGGAGAAGGTAACGCGTGAGGCAGGGGCCGGACCCTGACGGGCTGTTGCCCAAATCATTTTTCGGGCGAAACAAGAAGTTTTAAATAAATGAAACATGGAACTGTATATATGGCTGATCGAGTTTGACCTCATTTTTTAGCCATACATTCACCGAAAAACAGAATTTTTTCAAGAAACAGCTTTTTTTCTTTGAATCTTCTTTAACCCGATTAATTCTTCGATTTTATCTACGAATTTTGTCATGTCTACGGGTTTTTTAAAAAATATTCCCTGCTTGGATTTGAACTCAAAATTACCTGAAATAAAGATAAACTTCGACCGGTTCGTTCGAGGATCATTGATGAGTTCTTTGTAAACCGCCATCCCATCCATTCCTACATTTAAAACCATATCCAGTATGATAAGGTCTTGGGGTATTTCGCGGGCTATTTTTATTCCGGATTTACCATCCGTTGCATAAAAAATCAGTAATTCATTTGCAAAAAAAGTACGCATTAAATATTTTTTTAAAAAATCACAAACCGACTCATCATCTTCTATTATTAATAATGTCTTTACTCCTGTGAAATTATTAAATTCGAACGGGATGTTTTTATTCATTTCATATGCTTTTTTCTTGTTAATATATCTTCCTTGTCGAAAAGATCTTTGCCCCAGATTTTTGTACATGCCTTAATCAACCCAAGAGTCTTATATTTTCTCAAAGATTCGAGAGAAAGATTCAAAAGCTTAATGACTTCATCAGTACCAATCAGAATGGTTTCTTTCATAACTTTCTCATTTTAATTGTTCTCATCAAAACGGTTGCTCAAGCGGGATGAATACGATGGTATCTTTAGAGAAGATTCTGATCCGATGATTTCTAATACTCCGGTAAGTCACAACTTGATTCAGATACTCGTCTCTTTTCCCGTGAATTATAAGAGTTTCGTGACCCCGTTTGGCATCTTGTTGCTCGTCCGGATCGCATTTTGCGACTTGGCCGCCACGGATGCTATAACTCCAGGATCCGGTATGACGAGACGCTTGACAGGCATGGAAACTTTTAAAATTCGGCTCATTTTTTACCCCCACGGTAAAAAAATTCTTAAAATATTTGTTTGTTTTTTACCACCACCTCTCATATATTTTTAATGACCAGACCGCAAATCCATCGGAAGAACCTCAAAACAAAAAAACCTTTGGGCAGACGCTCCCAAAGGCTATTAAGTAACTTCGGCAGCCCGGCTGTCCTGGCTTTTCAGCTTTAGACCCGTGACGTTGCGTCTCCGCCTTTCAACGGATTTGCCCTTTCGATCTGTCAATTTTTAAAATATTATACAAGATTCTGATATAATTGTCAATAAATTACATCATGAAAATCAGGTTTGTCAAAACCTTCGATCACTGCTTCAAATCACAGCCCTACGAAATTTAAAGGTTTACAGCACGCGCCTTTTAAGTAATAACAATATTGGATTATAGTGAATGAAGTCAAAGCTTAAATGGAAAGAAAATAATGTAAAAGGAGGGTAATATGTTAAAAAAATCATTATTGGTATGGTTGGGTGTCCTGTTTCTTTCAGGTGTCTGTTTCGCCCAACAAGAATCTGCCAAAGAGCAAATGAAAGAGACAACTCCAGCTGCAGCTCAGGAACAGCCCGCCAAAGAGCAAATGAAAGAAACACCTTCAGTTGCAGCGCAGGAACAGCCTGCATTAGTTTTGGAAGAGATCCATATTTGTACCGCTATTGAGAATCGAGAGCCCGTTGGTATTGGAACCGTGTTCCCTGATAATTTGGACAAAATATACTGTTTTACCAAAATTACCGGGGCTGAAGGTACGACTTATGTTTACCATGTGTGGTATTTTGGGAACGATGAAATTGCGAGAGTTAAACTGCCTGTAAAATCGAAATCCTGGCGTACATGGAGTTCTAAAAATCTTAATATGGGATTAGGTAAAGGACATGTGGACGTCGTGACGGAAAGCGGAGATGTCTTGGGCAGGGCTGACTTCGAAATACGGGCAGCCGAGAAAGCTGAAGGGGTTGAAAAAACGGAAAAGACCGGGGAATCCGAAAAAGCTGAAGGGGTTGAAAAAACCGAAAAGACCGTAAAACCCGCAAAACCGATAGAGACCCCTAAACAACAATAAGTTTTCCCCTTTATTTTAAGCCCATGAAGGAAAAACATGAATGAAACGCACTCCCGAAAATAAAGCGCCGGCTGACGCCGAAGCCCGCAAGCACATAAAGCCGGTGATCTGTTACCCTGTTGATACGCTGCCCATGCCGGATATGAGCCTTTATTCTGTTGCAAGGAACAAGATGAAATTGACGGGAGAGGTGGTCGTGCCGCCGCGCGATGCAGCAACATTCCGGGTTGCTGCCGGGAATTTTTTTCGGATCGTAAGCT
Source organism: Desulfobacterales bacterium (assembly GCA_037381105.1). GTDB lineage: Bacteria > Desulfobacterota > Desulfobacteria > Desulfobacterales > UBA11574 > UBA11574. The sequence goes on along the minus strand of JARRRC010000274.1, from coordinate 6,456 downwards.
TAGAGGGACCTCAGGTGGGGGACCTGAATCTCTGGGCGGCGGCAGATCTTTCGGAACGCTTCTACAGCGGCAAGACCCGTGCGCTTCACGGCACTCACCTGAGCACCGGTGACCGCATGTGGAGCAGTTTTCCTTATATGCGGCCTATGGCAACAATTACCCACGATACCCTGGACTGGTATGGATTTGATACCTTTGGCGCCGGCGTGCACGATGTGATCGGTACCCGCTGTGATCCCTATACCGGGCTTCTGCTGAGCGGACGGCAGTATCACCGCTGCTGTCATTCGAACCTTATCCGGGCCTTGGCTTCCGAGTCAGGTTTGCCGTTGGATCTGGCCGAGACCCATGTCCATGATGTTTTGAATGTGTTCATGTGCACGGGTTTCACCCGTGACACCCATCAATATTTTATGAAAGCAAGCCCGGTACGCCCTGGTGATTTCCTTGAGTTTTTTGCTGAAATTGATTTGCTGGGTGCGTTGTCTACCTGCCCCGGCGGTGACTGCAGCTCGGAACATTCCAGTAATGCAGCCGCATGTTTTCCGCTGAAGGTTGAAATCTATCAAGCCGAACCCGGAATACTGGCGGACTGGTCCCCGCCGGAACCGTCAGCTTATTCCCGCAGGCACAGGGAGTAAACCCTAACGATGCATAAACAGCATGGCAAAAGGAGGATTATCTATTCGAGTTTCAAACGAAAATCATCGAAATACCCCCATTTTTGATTTACAACCCATGGTGAATTCAAAGGATGGGGTCAATTGGATGCCATGTTGTTTATGCAACGTTAGGGTAAAAATCTAAAATGATGGGCTTCATATCGCGTCTTTGAAGAATCTTGCCTACGGCTTTGCGCATATCGTATCGACGGATCAGTTGTGCAGACATTTATTGAAAGGTAAAGAAAGACCAATAATGGTGAAAGAGGATACATGATACAAAGAGTCTACGTAGACCAGACCCATCAGGTAAAGGTAATCTGCCCCAAATGCGGATTGGAAAAAAACATAGATGTTTTCAAATTCAAGGACACTCATAAGAGATTGAAGGCCAACTGTAAATGTGGAGAAGTTTTTCGTTTCGCCTTGAACTTTCGAAAACATTTTCGCAAGAAAGTTATGCTTTCCGGTGAATACTTTAATCAGGAGAAAAATGAAAGGGATGATATTTTCATCAAAGACATCTCAATAAGCGGTATCAATTTTATCACTTTTAAGGAACATAATTTTTCCAAAGATGATACCGTTGAATTGAAGCTGGCCTTAGACGACGAAACTGAACCTGAGATTCACGCATCCATCAGGATAAAATGGATCAACGACCGCAATGTCGGTGGACAGTTCATCAATCCAAAATCACTTGAAAAAGATTTAAAATTATTTTTGAGATAGGTTCAAATTGTAATACCTCAATTGAGATTCATCAAAAAATGTTTCAGAGCCGGCGAAAAATGATTTGGGCAACTGTCCGCTTAACAATGAAACTTATCATTCCCGACCCTTCAAAGGTCATGCACATTTTTCTGTGCACCATGCACATTTTTCTGTGCACTCAAAGCCTTCCTTTAGAAGACCTGCCAAACCGCAGTTTTTAAAAATAATCCACCTAAGCCATTATAAAATAACGATATTCCGCTTTCCCTGAAAATAAAATGTTCCCGGTCAACTTTTGGTATGAAATTTGAAAATAGATCCTTAAAAACAATATACCGGTCCGGGAAAGGGATAGAGCAATGAAGCATGATTTAAATTTGAAGGCTTTGAAAGAGGATAAGGTAAGCATTTCTTTCAATATGGGTTTGGAGATGGCTGTATTTATTTTGGAGATGGCGGAGGGATTGTCTTCCGAAGGGCGAAAACACCTTATAGAAACATTGAAAAAGAATATTGAACAAAATGGGGAATGCTAAACACTTCAGCGCAAAGTTCCGGAAAGCATCTGCTCCCCCTTGCACAGACAATCTTGAAACTTTAAATAGAATCCTATTTTACCAAACAGTTTCATTGAATTAAGTGACGGTCTCTTTTAACCTGTTTGGTGATTTAGAAGTTCTCCCACTATTACTTCAAGATTGTCTGTGCAAGATTCAGAGGTATTAAAACATCGGCAAGCCGGAAAATCTTGCAAGGGCTCGCTGCATTTCTTTCCAAGTTTGTCAAGACCTGCTTTCCCAAGGTCCTCGGGAGACATTGCAATTCTGAACTCGCAATCCGCGTTGAATTTTAAGAAAAAAGGTTCTGAGAAAGATGGAATCCGTGAAGAATCAGGCACATCTATGATGGCCACCGCTCCGCGAGTTCCTCCCTGTTCCACGAAATAAATTGATTCCGGCTTCAAGTCATTCAAGATCCTGCGAATAATCTCACCCACCGTACCCTCTTTTACGAGTGTGTTGAAAGGTTCGAGCGGGAACGTCACATTCATTAACATTTTCATTTTGTGTCCTCCTCTTGTCATTAATGCAGAATAATATCCTCGGGGTTGCTTGAAAGTCTTAAAATAACATAAAGATAAAATTGTTCGCGTCAAGAAGGAAAATGACGCATCCAATCTGAGCACCCTCGACTTTCGCTCAATAGAGGTATAGTTATGGTATTTTAGGTGTTTTTTTGATAAAAATAATAGGAGTCTTTTTAGACGTCGATTTTTTCAAAATCGATTTAGATAGAAAAGGAGTGCGAGATGCGTTGGAAACAATTTTTAACCCCTGTTCAGTCTATGAATTCTGAGGAAGTCAGAGAGTTTATGTCCGGAAAAACCCTGGATGAATTTACCCTGTTGGATGTTCGTCAACCCGGCGAGTACGAAAACCAGCATATCCCCGGTTCAAAATTGATTCCCCTCGGGGAGATTGATAAAAGATTGGACGAGATGGATCCAAACAAACCGGTGTTGATCTACTGAGCCAGCGGAAACCGAAGCCGGGTGGCTTCGCAAATGCTTTCCGATAAAGGATTCAATCAGATCATTTACATGTCCGGCGGTATGAAGGCCTGGAATGATCGCGTGGCTTTCGGGCCGGAAGACCAGGGCTTGGATCTGCTAACGGGCAAAGAATCCATCGAAGAGACGCTAGTCGTTGCTTATTCTCTCGAGGCGGGTTTACAGGACTTTTATCTTACCATGATCGATAAAGTTGGA
>JARRRC010000274.1:1278-3298 GCA_037381105.1 Desulfobacterales bacterium | reverse complement strand
ATGAGATTAAATCCCTGTTTCGGAAGCTATCCGATATTGAAATGCTTCATCAGAACCGAATATTGGAAGAATACATTCAGATCACCGGAAAAGAAATTGACCGGGACACCTTTGAATCGGGACAGGTGGAAAAGGTCGTGGAAGGGGGATTAACAACCGACGAGTATATCCGGTTGTTCAAACCGGATTGGAATACCCCGTCGGACATTGTCGATCTTGCGATGTCCATCGAGGCTCAGGCGCTGGATCTTTATACCCGGGCCGCAGATCGCAGCTCGGATGAACGCATCCGAGGCGCGATGAAAAAAATTGCAGAGGAAGAAAGGGTTCATTTGGAGCTGCTGGGGAACATGTTGGACACATTATAACATCAGTTAGGGTAAGACATTGTCAAAACGGAGTTTATTTCATATGACCTACAACTTTGATCCCGATAAATGGTATGAAAACGAAATCGCGTTTTTCGAAAGCAGATATAAATCCGGTATAATATCTGAGCAGGAATATAAAGAATCTTTAGAGGAACTCAGTAAAAGACATGAAGAAATGTGGAGGCGTCTGGATGGTAGTTACCAAATTTAAAATGGATTTGATGAACGGCGCGGGATCATGTTGATCCTTTTAGGTTTGAAATTGGAAAAGTAGTTTTTAAAATCTCTGTGATCCCAGCCTCGGGCTTAGGCCTCTTGAGCGGGGTTGTGTTTCGTCGAAAGGAAATTTTCATGTGCGAACTGCTTGGACTTTGCTTTAACACGGAAGTTTCCGTTCATTTGGCATTTTCCGGTTTGAAAGCAGGGGCAATGGAGAACCCTGATGGCTGGGGAGTCGCCTGGTATGATGAATATGGTATTCAGATCATAAAAGAGTCAAGGCCTATGGTCAGGAGTCGACTTGCCGCAAGCTTTCTGGAACACATCGGCGCTCGGTCGCGAATCTTTGTTTCACACATCCGACGTGCCACAAGCGGTGACGTGGGATACGTCAACACACATCCCTTTTACCGAAGGTTTGATCGGAAAACGTGGGTATTTGCCCACAACGGAACCATAGATCCCGGCCAACTGAGTTTTCCTTCCAAGGAATTCAGCCCAATGGGTGAAACCGATTCCGAGCTTGTTTTTTGCAGTTTATTATCATGGTTCAAGCATCGGGGTATTCAATTAACCGGCAGTACAGACTTTATTCTCCTGCACGAGAAATTAAAAGAAATAAACCAATTCGGAAATCTGAACCTGATTTTCAGTGACGGCAGGAATCTATTCGCATATCACGACCGGACCGGACACGTCGGACTGCATTTTTTACTGCGTCAGGCGCCATACAAAGTTGTCAAACTCCGCGGCCAATACCTGACAATCAATCTGGCAGAATTCATAAACCCTGATGAAAAAGGATACATTGTTGCCAGCAAGCCTTTGAGCAATGAAAGCTGGAACAGAATCGAACCGGGCCAGTTGCTGGTTTTTTCCGAAGGCGATTGCCTTTTTAGAAGCACAGGCGAGGACTTCGTAAAAGATGCCGGACATTCTTGACATATCGGGTTGCCTGAACTGGTGAAACCATTCGTCTTTGCCCCTGAAACCCGAAATTACTGCAGACTGGGAGGATTCATCGGCTAAGCGTTTTCAATTGGAAAAGACCTAAGGTGCAATTAACATGGAAAAGGAATTTGGACCAAATTATGCGTCGATGACGGATGTTGATTTTTCAGCCAAATACCGTGCAAGCTGCTTCTGCGGCGGGGTACAATACGAAGTGTGCTCGGATCCCTTAGATGCAAAAATATGTCATTGTTTGGCATGTCAAAAACTGCATGGGGCGCCTATGCAATGGGCAGCCATATTTCACAAGCATGACGTCAGAATTACGAAAGGCATTGATCACCTGAACTTTTACAACAGTGAGCTCAATAAACACGAGAGAATTCTTCCTTGCAAGGTCAGCTGTGCGTTGTGCGGCACTCTCATTGCCGATGAAGGACGCAATATGTGGCTTGCGTTTCCGTCACTTTTTAATTTTG
>JARRRC010000274.1:0-1219 GCA_037381105.1 Desulfobacterales bacterium | reverse complement strand
TATGAAATGCGGGTGATCGATATAAACGATGATCTGCCCAAGTGGTCCGGCCACAAAGGTCATTCAAAACTTGTAGGGAGTTGAAAAGAATCTTCGGGATCTTGGCTCACCCGTTTAACATTTCAACTTGGTCTTCAATGCCATCTTAAAGACCGGCATTGGGTTTGCCCAGAATATGCTTGATCACCGCGGACAGGCCGAGGAGAGCCTTTTTGCCGTCGCCCCGGAATGAACAGCCGTGCATCGTCGCCAGGGTCTTTGGCTCCAGGGCCGCAAGCCGCTGGAGCGTGCTCTGCGTGTAGGGCGTATAGGGCAGATCATTCGCCAGGGGTCCGTCAAGGCCTCCTTTGATTGCGTCTCTCGCGCGATCCACGATTCCCGACTCCACCAGAGGCTCAACATCGCCGGGTTGGAAGAATAGATCCGAGCAAAGGAGCGTTTGTTCGATCTCGTCGAAAAACAGGCCTGCATCCCAGGCGTGCGGTACGTGCGGGGTCGAAAGAAATCTCAGGCGGTGACGGCCGGTTTTTAGGACTTCGTTGTCGGCAAGTGCGCGCGGGGCCCGATCGGCGAAGTCGTTGACACTCACCATCGCCCCAACAAAGCCGCAGACCGCCTGGGCATCCGGCGCGATCCGGAGCCACTCGTTTAATGCGCCGCACTCGTCGGATTCAAAGTGACTGAAGCCAATCCAGCGGAGCTTCTCGGGGTCAATGATCGACGACAGGCCGGCCAGGATGGTCTGAAACATGCCTTTATAGCCCGTATGCATCAGGAAGGGCTCGTCGTCATTGATGAGGATCTGGTTGAACTGGATCTCGTAATCCGGGTGAAACGTTGATAGACGGTACGTGTCCGGTGCGATTTCATTGACTTTACATTGCATGGCAAATCTCCTTTTCCGAAATTTGTCGGCTAAAATAACCCACATAATCGATTCAAATGCTTAGAAATATGTAGGTTAAATACAATTTAGAAGGCAAACTTCAAATAAAAATGATTGAAAGAATAGGGTGCAAAAATAGTTTAAATACACGATTGATCGGCTATTTTGCGTTCATTTCGATATTTTTATCTAAACATCGTTATAATCCATCTCAATGAGCTGTTTTAGTTCTTCTTTTTCATGATCATCGCACCATCTTTCGTAAATCATCTTTGCCGTTTTTCTGGCGATTTGATCTCTGAGCTTTCTTGCGGATCCCATGAATCTTCCATC
>JARRRC010000273.1:4546-9533 GCA_037381105.1 Desulfobacterales bacterium | reverse complement strand
AAAATCAGCAAAAACAGGAGGGTGCAAAAACAAGAGAGCGATAAAGCACAAAATAATTGGAATTGGAATTTTGAAGATATGCGTCAGCAACGGTCAAAATGAGAAAATTGCATGGTAAATGTCCCTCTTCCCTGAGTCGCCGATCGCAATGATGTGGAATACCCGAACATGCGGGCCAGAGGAACGATCACCTTTATTTCCTGGACACCCATTTTGTGTTCGATGGACTCGATTTTTCCATTTCGAGAATTAAGATCGCCGATGACATCTCCTATGAAAGCCTCCGGAACATAAACTTTGACATCCATGATCGGATCGAGGAGAAACGGTTCGCCTTTTTCAAGAGCGGCTTTACACGCCATGGATGAACTGACGGTATAGGCCAGTTCAGTACTTAAGGATTCCTTATAAACCCCTCCTGTAAGAACAGCTTCAACATCGACCACGGGATATCCCATCAGCGCCCCGCTTTCCAGAGCTTCCATCACGCCTTTCCTGATTGCGGGAATAAACATATCCGGTATTGTTTCATCGGTAATTTCAGATCTGAACCGATTCTCAGAACCTCGTTTGAGGGGCAGCAATTTCAAGGCAACTTGGGCATAGTGGCGGTTTCCTGCCACTTCCTTGTCAAACACCGCGGATGCATGTCCCTCTTTTTCAATGGTTTCCCGGTAGACGACCTGGGGTTTTCCAACATTAACGTTGGTGTTAAATTCGCGCTGCATGCGACTGATGATCACTTCCAGATGAAGTTCTCCCATACCGGACAAAATGGTCTGTCCGGTATCCTCATCCTTTTGAAGTTTAAGTGTCGGATCTTCAGCCATGAATTTTTCGAGAACTTGATCGAGTTTTTCCTGGTCGGCGTGGGTTTTCGGCTCCACGGCGACGGAAATGACCGGCTCATAAAATTCCCCTGACGGTTACTGATCCTTTCGACGCCAGTGATATTGCCACCACCACTGTTACTGTGCCGGCGCCGGCAGAATCGATCCGTTCTTTCTTGTTGGCATGCATTCTTAATATTCTGGAAATTCTTTCACTTAACCTGCGAAAAGGATTATAGACATCCCCTTTGGTATTCATTGTCCCGCTGTAAATTCTCACATAGGACAACTTGCGGCCTTCTATCATCGAAACTTTGAATATCAGCGCCGCAAGGGGGTCAGCATCTTTTGCCCGGCATTCAACAGGCTGTCCTGTTTCAGGGTCAGTGCCTTTAATCGGGGGGACGTCCACAGGGCTGGGAAGAAATTCCACAATGGCATCTAGAAGCGGCTGTATACCCTTATTTTTTAACGCACTGCCACACAGAATCGGCACCAGTTTCAAATTGACGGTTGCCTGTCTTATGGCGGAAAGCAGGCTTTCCGACGTAATCGGTGTTTCCGATAAATAATCCTCCATGATACCATCATCAACTTCAGCAACGGTTTCGATTAGCTTTTCACGATACGCTTTCGCGGTGTCGATAAGGTTCGAAGGTACATCCTCTTGTCTGAAAGTTGCACCCAAGGTCTCATCTTCCCAAATGACCTGTTTCATGTTGATAAGATCGATAATCCCGGAAAAATCATCTTCCGAACCGACCGGCAGCTGTAAAATCAGCGGATTGGCGTTTAACCTTTTTTTCATCATTTCAACTGCGCCGAAAAAATCCGCACCGATCCTGTCGAGTTTGTTGATAAATGCGATTTTCGGAACACGATATTTGTCGGCTTGTCGCCATACGGTTTCCGATTGAGGTTCCACACCACCGACCGCGCAAAAAACTCCGACAGCGCCGTCAAGCACCCTTAACGACCGTTCGACTTCAATGGTAAAATCGACATGTCCCGGCGTATCGATGATATGAACATCACGCCCCTTCCAGTGACAGGTGGTAACGGCAGAAGTAATCGTAATGCCCCTTTCTTGTTCATCGGGCATCCAATCCATTATCGCTTCACCGTCGTGAACTTCCCCGATCTTGTGGGAACGGCCGGTATAGTACAGAATCCGCTCGGTTACGGTGGTTTTCCCCGCATCAATGTGGGCAATAATGCCGATATTTCTTATATTTTTAATGTATTCCTTTTTCTTCATCGTATCAAAAGCATGTTGGCTTTAAACGGAAAACGCAGATCGACATGACCGTTGAGGGTCATGGATTCCTTTCCGTTGATCAAAAATTTTACGGAATCGATTTCAGGGATATTCAATGTCAGCGAGTCGACCATTGAATATATCGCAAAAAGTTCGGATTTTACTCCGCCGGAATAAGCATCCTTGACACCTCCGGCCATATCCACATAAGCGGTCCCGTCTCTCGTAATGTAAAATGCCTTGAGTGTCGAACCCTGTGGAATTGTCCTCATAAGTCCGCTCCGGGGTCCTTCGATCAGGGCTTCGACAATGGCTTTGCCGAATTCGGTCGGATTATTCGACTGAAAATCCCGCTCCTCGGCTTTGAGAAACGAATTGTTTCTATCTGCAAAATACAGATGAACAACCGGCTTGGCCGGATCTTCTGTCTCTGTAACTGTTGCGTCATGTTCGATATGCCCCATATCCTGTGATGCGGGTGATATGTTTAAAATTATCATGCATATGACGATTCCGGCAGCAATAGCGGCAAACAAGATATTGGGTTTATGGCGATTTTCGAACATGGCCTAACCATTGATCATTTATCGATCGGCAAAATTTCATAAGCCAATGACGCTGATCCTGTCAAAGCAAAAAGAGGAATCCGATAGTAAAAACAGCTCATAATAAAAGAGGTCAGCCTCCTAAGCCAACCTCCTTTTTCATTTTGGTGGAGCTGAACGGGATCGAACCGTCGACCTCATGACTGCCAGTCATGCGCTCTCCCAGCTGAGCTACAGCCCCAAATTATTCGTTTAAATTAAACAAAAGGGGGATGGATGTCAATAAATATTTCGGACAAATCGTCGCGCGAAAGTATTGACAAAATTATGCATAATAAATATTATAAAAGTTTTATAAATGGTAACATGCCAAACATCAAAGTTTATTAATTTAATAAGGTAAGGCAATGAATTCGAAACGCTTTCCTAAAACACCGGCAACATATACTCCGCAGCCCCAAGGCAATGGGATGTTTAAAGAGTTTGATGCCACCGAACTGTATTGCCCGAGATGTAAACGACCTGTTCCGGTTCGCAAGCGCCTCTTGCTTGTTCTACCGGAAGGAGACAAGTATGAATATCTGTGTGCGGTTTGTTCGGAATCTGTCGGCGCCAAGATCGATCGTCAGGTAAGGCCGTTGTCGGTTATTGTATAACTTTTAAAATTTTTTGAAATATCCGGGCGCGGTCTATCTTCAACCTCGACGGAAAGGATTAATATGCTCAGATTAATGAGAAAACATGCTGGCAACTGGCTGATCAAGTTGCTGTTGGGCGCCATTGTAATTGTGTTTATTTTCTGGGGCGTCGGAAGCTTCCGGTCCCAAAGGGGCGGCAGGGTTGCCCTTGTCAATGGCGATCAAATTACACTGGATGAGTATCAAAATGCTTACAACAATATTATCGAGCAACTCCGCAGAAGATTCGGAAACAAGCTGGATGAAAAAATGATCGAAACCCTCAAGGTCAAAAAAATGGCGTTGAACCAGCTGATCGACAATAGGCTCTTAATTCAGGAGGCTAAAAGACTTGACTTTCATGTCTCAAAAAAAGAGCTTGCCAACGCTATCTCACACATTTCGGCATTCCAGAGAGCGGGCGTATTTGACAGCCGCCTCTACAGAGGTGTCCTGGATCGTCTCAGGATGACGCCTGAAACATTTGAAGCCGCTCAGAAAGACCAGATGCTGATTGAAAAATTAAGAGCACTCGTTACCAGCAGCGCCAAAGTTTCAGACCAGGAAGTCAGGCAATGGTACGATTGGATCAATGCCGCGGTCGATATGGAATATGTATTATTCGACCCGAACCATTATAAAAACTTCCAGCCATCCGGGGAAGAGACCAAAGCCTTTTATGAAAAACATAAAGAGAATTACAAGACCGACACCATGGTCAAAGTACGGTATATACATTTTGACCCGAACCAGTATCGGTCCAAAGTGAAACTGACCGATGAAGAGCTTCGAGATTATTATGATGAAAACCTCGAATCGTTTAAAAAGCCGGAAACAGTTGTGGCCAGACACATTTTGTTAAAGCTGAAGCCGGATGCGGACCCAGAAACGGTTAAAAAAGTCAAAGAAAAAGCGCTCAAAATCGTAAAATTGGCCAGAGAGGGAAAAAATTTCGCTGAATTGGCAAAAAAATATTCGGAAGGGCCTACCCGAAACAACGGGGGGTACCTTGGCGAATTCACGAAAGATTCCATGGTAAAACCTTTTGCGGACAAGGCTTTTTCCATGAAACCCGGCGAAATCAGCGAACCGGTTCGTACCCGGTTCGGATGGCATATTATAAAAGTCGAAAAGGTAAATAAGGCTCACACCATATCTTTTAATGACGCCAAAAAAGAGATCCAAAAAAAGCTCACCGACAACAAGGCCAAAAGTCTGGCCTATGACGAGGCAGAGGCGGTTTCCGACGTCGCTTACGAAGGAGACGATCTGATCAAAGCGGCAAAAGAGCGGCATTTGAAAATTTTAACAACAGACTTCTTTTCGAAAAATAGCCCGATCAAAGGAATCAGCAATCCTTCAAAATTCGCCGCCGTCGCGTTTGATCTCACAACCGGAGAAATCAGCGATGTTCAAGAGATGGGAAACGGATACTACATTATCCAACTTTTGGATAAAGTTCCGCCGAAAATACCCCCTTTTGACAACGTCAAGGAAAAGGTAAAAGCGGATTTAATTAAAGAGAAACAGAACCAAAAAGCAAAAGCGGATGCATCGGAATTTCTTGCGGCTTTAAAAAGCGGAAAAACCATGAGTGCAGAAAGCAAACAATTTCATCTGACACCGAAAACCACCGGTTTCTTCAAGCGGAGCGCTTCAATACCAGACATCGGATAT
>JARRRC010000273.1:0-4522 GCA_037381105.1 Desulfobacterales bacterium | reverse complement strand
AAGGATATTATGTCATTCAGTATAATGGCAGAAAAATACTCGAATCGGAAACCTTTGACAGGGAGAAGGAAGAGATAAAACAACAGTTGCTGACGCAAAAAAAGGCCGAAATTTTTGAGGCACTGCTGGCCCAGCTTAAAAGCAAAGCCGATATTACCATTAAAGAAGGATTTTTAGGGTAAAGTATACAGGGATTTGATACAAAAGTTCTATAAGTGGTTTCAAAACCGCCTCTCGGACTCAATTTCTGTGCTGGACCAAGGCGTCCAATCCTCGAAATATCCTAGATATTCCTGTGGTTGGTCACCACAGTCCGCCTTTTTATTCCGCTGGATACTGGCGGGGGACCTTAAACCCGATTGAAGGCTTTGAAACCACTTCTAAATTTTTCGGGCAAAACTGTGTTATTTGGTGGGGCAATTTTCACTCCCCGATGATCTTTACCAAAACTCTTTTGCGCCGTCTTCCGTCGAACTCGCCGTAAAATATCCGCTCCCAAGTACCAAAATCCAGCTTTCCATCGGATATCGCCACAACCACTTCCCGGCCCATAACCTGTCTTTTCATGTGCGCGTCTGCATTATCCTCGCCCACATTATGCCGGTACTGTGAAACCGGCTCATGGGGCGCCAGTTTTTCAAGCCAGACATCATAATCGTGATGAAGACCGGATTCATCGTCGTTAATAAATACGGACGCCGTAATGTGCATGGCATTTACCAGCACAAGCCCCTCCCTGATACCGCTCTCCTTGAGGCAGGCATTCACCTGGGGTGTGATATTGATAAACGCACGCCGGGTCGGAACCTCAAACCATAATTCTTTCCGATATGTTTTCATGGGGTATCCTCCTAAGATTGTGTGTGTTCAGTGTTCAGGAAAGTGATCTTCCCAATTTGAAGTCCATCGCCGCCCCCTGGTATTGGCAGTAGAATTATCAATCTTCCTCGAAAATCTGCTCACAGCGCCACGTACAATAGCCCTTCCTGAACGCTGAACGCTGAACTCTGAACACCGAACACCGAATGCTGAACACTTCCTCAATTCGACGCAACGATATCGTGAATAGTATCCCTCGAATTTAAAAAATGTCAGATATCTTTGAATATCATTCGGTGTACATTTTTCAACAATTTTGTTAAATTCAATATAAAGATCGGAGCTCACTGAAGAGGCGATAGAAATCCATGCCAGACAGAACAAAATTTGTAACCGCAGTTGTATCCAATAAAGCCGGAGATATTCTCGACCTTGAAGGATATGCAGCGGTGGGTATGGCCGGTTCTTCTCTGGTCCCGCTGACTCTGGATGACACGATAAATACACCTTTTGGCGGAGAATTGATGTTGATGCCGGACAGAAGCCCTATTGTGTACGACATCCGTCGTCAGCGAATGGAAATACTCAAGGAAAATCCATACAGCTCCGGCGAACCGGTGTTTCCTGTAGCGGCATTTAATTCTCCGGGATATGTTGTCGCCTTTTTGAGCGCCTATGAAGAAAACGATAACGCCGGATTTCTTCCGCTTTTTTCTTACGGCGCCGTTGGATGGCACGACAAAAATTTCAGATCCGCCGTCATTCTGGTGGATAGAGAAAAACGGCAGGATTTACGTCGCATGAAACCCTGAAGCGCATCTTGAAAAATGCGCCATGGAATACGGCTGCCCGGCGGCAAAGAATTTTTTCCTGGGAAGATACGAGGCGCCGCTTCCGACCTCTCCGAGCTGTAATGCGCAATGTCTCGGCTGTTTGTCCCTTCAAAAAAGCCGCAATATTCCTCACAGCCAAGACAGGATCGCTTTTAAACCGTCTTCCAAAGAAATCGCCGAGATCGCCCTTTTCCACATCAAACGCGTCAAACACAGCCTGGTGAGTTTTGGCCAGGGGTGTGAAGGAGATCCTTTGCTGGCCTCCGATGTCATCGGACCTGCGATAAAAGAGATCAGATCTAAAACCCGGAAAGGGACCATCAATATGAATACCAACGGCAGCAAACCCGACATTCTGATAAAACTGTTTGAAACAGGTCTCGACAGCATTCGAATCAGTCTGAACAGTACCCGAAAACCCTGCTATAACGCGTATTTCAGGCCCAAAGGGTATACATTTGAAGATGTGATCAAAAGTATTGAGACTGCGCTGAAAAAGAAAAAGTTCGTATCCGTCAACTATCTCAATTGTCCGGGATTTACCGATACATATGAAGAATACGAAGCCCTGTCCAAACTGATAAAGGCATATCCCATCAATATGATCCAATGGCGAAACTTGAACTTTGATCCGAAAAGATATTGGAATATCATGTCTGCTGTTGCAAAACCCGGAAAACCCATAGGAATGCATCGCATCATGCAACAGATTAAAGAATCTTTCCCGGAAGTAAAACACGGATATTTTAATCCGCCGAAGGAAAAGTTTTAGTTATGAAATGGATCGAAGTAAAAGTTGTTTTTGATTTCAAAAACAGGCAACTGGCTGTAGATCTTATATCCGATATATTTTACGACCTGGGTCTCAAAGGTGTTGTTATCGAAGAACCGGAACTTGGTGGGACTGAAGATTGGGGAGACGATGTCGTCATTCCCGAAAACAATGCGGTCATCGGCTATCTTCCTTGTGACGACACCCTGGAAAAAAAGCGCAAAAGCATTGAAGAAAATCTGGCAAGACTTGAAAATCAAACGGGCATTCAATATCGCATTTTCTACTTTGATGTGAATGAAACAGACTGGGCGGAATCCTGGAAAGCCTTTTTTCAGCCAGAGAAGATCACCGGTGGGATTGTTGTAAAACCTACCTGGAGAGAATTTTCACCAAATGATAAAGACATCATTATAGAAATCGATCCGGGGATGGCGTTTGGAACAGGGACCCATCCCACGACACGGATGTGTGTTGCTTTGATTGAAAAATATCTGAAAAAGAACGATGCATTTTTAGATGTGGGCACCGGCTCGGGCGTCCTCATGATTGCCGCCGCTAAGCTTGGCGCGGGCATGATATGGGGAATAGACAATGATGCGGTTGCCGTGGATATCGCCCGTCAAAATTTAATACAAAATCAGATACCGCAATCCGCATTTAAAATCATCACCGGCGACCTGGTCGATAAAACAACAAAGCGGTTTGATCTGGCGGCCGCAAATTTAAACACTAAAATGATTTTAAATCTTCTCGAAAATATTCAAAATGTGCTGAGCCCAAACGGCATATTGATCTGTTCGGGCATCCTTGAATCGGATAAAAATAAGATTTTAGATAAAATGAGACAAACAGGTTTTAAAGTCATTGAAATTCTTTCTGATGAAGAATGGATTTCTATGGTTTGCCGGCGAAAATGATCGAAATCATTAGCGGGTGCACGTGTTCAGGGGGGCGCTCGCCAGTTTCACTCCGATGTCTGCGTGGCAGGTCACTTCGCCAAAATCGTTCCACGGAGGAGCGCACCCCTGAACACATGCGGCGTGTGAACTGCATGGATATTGGGTTCCTTAGGCCGTCGATTCAAGTTTCTGATAATAAACAGAGGCTTTTTCAGCATCATTTAATGCATGGTAACAGTTGACGATCAACTGAAGCGCTTGCTTTGAATGTTGAAATTTTAAAAAAAGCGACAGGGCGGTGTTAAAATCCCCGATATTCATGTAGCTGACGCCAAGGCATATATGGAGCGGCTCGTTGTCCGGAAAGTTCCGAATGCCTTCGGAAAGAATTTTAATGGATTCGTCATAAGCGCTTTTCTTTTGGTTCAATATACCCAATCCAAGATAGGCGCCGGGATGCGGATGATATGTCAGCGCTTTGACGTATAATTTTTCGGCAATCTTATCTTTTCCTTTAATCGCATCATTTTGGGCATAATCTCCGTGATCAAAGGTCATTCCAAGCCTGGAACAAAAATCCGCATGCAGCGGATAGAATTCCTTTTCATCGACCAGTGAAATAGCATCGATAAATCCTGGAATCATTTCATGGTATCGTGCCCGCAATGTTTTTCCGAATGAGAGGACATCATTCTGAGACAACTTGGGGTCGGTCTCAAAATACTTGATGTCTTCAATTTTATTTAACCAGATATCGTCGGTGGCCTTCATTTTTTTCTGATATTCTTCATACAGCCGCGTTCCGGGATACAGTGAAAGAACGAAAAAATGAATAACCATCGGTTTGATCTTCTTGATAAGATCAATGGTTTCCTGGATAGTTTTACGGTCTTCTCCGGGGCAACCATAGATAAAATAAGCACGGGGTAAAATGCCGTATTTAATGGTCATGTCAAAAGCGTTCTCGATCTCGTCGGTTTTAATTTTCTTGTTCAAAAAATGTCTGATTTTCTTGGAACCGCTCTCTACACCGTAGCTGATTTGAATACAGCCGGCTTTTCTCATCCAATAAAGAATATCTTCGTTCATAAAATTGACGCGGGAAATGGCCACCCATGTGATGTTGAGTCTTTTTTCCAGTATCTTTTTGCAAATTTCGATCACCCGCCGCTTATCGATGCTAAACGTATCATCCG
>JARRRC010000272.1:0-4768 GCA_037381105.1 Desulfobacterales bacterium | reverse complement strand
GAAAGCATTTCAGTGTGAATTTTACCGTTGCTTGCCAGAATTTCCGTTTTATCGATGGTAAACGGTTTGTTTGAAAAATCGGTTACGATTGCGCCTGCCTCTCTCGCAATCAGCTCTCCTGCCGCGGTATCCCATGGCTTTAAGTTTTGCTCCCAAAATCCATCAAATCGCCCACAGGCTAAAAAACAAAGATCAATGGCCGCCGAGCCAAGCCTCCGAACGCCTTGAGAGGCTTTCAGACACTGTGAAAAACGGGTCATCAAAGGGCTTAGATGGTCTTTTAAGTTATAAGGGAATCCGGTGACAAGAAAACTTTCTGAAACCGCCGTTGATTGTGAGACGCTGATGGGACGGCCGTTGAGCAGCGCCCCTTCCCCTTTCAAAGCGATAAAGAGTTCTCTTGCTATCGGATTGAAGACCAACCCAAAAACGGTCTCACCTTTTAATGCAAAAGCGATGGAGATCGAGAACAAACCCAAATGATGCGCAAAGTTTGTTGTTCCATCCAACGGATCGATAATCCACTGGAAATCCGAATTGCCTATACTCAAGCCGCTTTCTTCAGCCAGGATCGTATGATCTGTGAATACGTTTTGAATGGTCTCGATAATGACGCTTTCCGACCCGATGTCGGCTTCCGTAACAAGGTCGATATCCCCTTTTTTAGCAACTTTTGGGTGTTTGTCGTAATAAGACATTTTCGATGTCAACCACAAATTATTGAACCTGGCGATGAATGGAGTCTTTCATTTTTTCAATAAGCGGCAACAACGTCGATTTTTCCTTTGCCGAAATGGCGGTTGCATCGAGTTTCCGGCTAAATTTTTCAGTTGTCGTTTCATTCACCAGATCCATTTTGTTCAAAACACGAATGAGCGGAATGCCTTCCAAGTGCAGGTCGAGCAGAATTTGTTCAACAGATTTAATCTGATCTTTAAACCGCGGATTGCTGATGTCTATGATGTGCAAAAGAAGATCCGCACTCTCCAGCTCTTCCAATGTTGCACGAAAGGCCACCATTAGATCTTTGGGAAGATTTTTGATAAATCCGACGGTATCTGTAATAATGACTTCAATGTCCTTGGGAAACTTGAGTCTTCTGCTGGATGGATCCAGTGTAGCAAAAAGACGATTTTCAGCACTTACCCGGCTCTTTGTCAAGGTATTCAGCAAGGTGGATTTGCCGGCATTCGTATATCCGATAATAGATATCACCGGAAGTCCTTTTTTACTTCGCTTTGATTTCTGTTGGGACCTTTGTTTTCGTACCAGCCACAGGTCATTTTCCAGTCTTTTTATTCGATCGCGCACGCGCCTGCGATTTATTTCCAGCTTGGTTTCTCCGGGCCCGCGCCCGCCGATACCGCCGGTGAGACGAGACATGGCGGTATTTTTGGCGATAAGGCGTGGGAGCAGATACTTAAGCTGTGCGAGTTCAACCTGAAGTTTGCCCTCTTTTGTTTGCGCCCGCTGGGCAAAAATATCGAGTATCAATTGTGTTCGATCGATAACCTTCAGGTCGATCTGATCCGTAATCGAACGCATTTGTGACGGATTCAAATCCTGGTCAAAGATAATTATTGTTGCGCCTTTTTGAAGTGCTGAGATAATCAGCTCCTGAAGCTTTCCCGGACCCATAAGAAATTTTGAATTTACCTTGCGGCGAATTTGAAGCATCTTTCCAACGGTATGGATTCCGCTGGATACGGCCAGATCTTTCAATTCTTCCAAAGAAGACAGGGCATTTTGCCGGCTGGCGGTGGTGACACTAACAAGAAGCGCCCTTTCTGTTCCTTTATTTGCCTCGTATAAGGACGTGGCAGAAGCGAGCTCCGTTTCCAGGGACTGTATTAAATCAAGACACCCAATATTCAGCTCGTTGGGATTTAAAGGATCCAAAATCTGGAATGGCCTTCCTTGAGCGGCTTTAGGCAGAATATATCCCACGTAGGCTTTATGAAAATGACCGGACTCCGTCATTGTAATTGCCGCCATGATATCCAGCCTCAACAGGGCGAGATCAGTGAGGTCGTCCGATGTGAGGGGGTCATTAACGAGATGGGTGTGAATACATCTGAGCCCTCTCAGGCGCCCCGGAGCGACGCGATAGTCACGGGTGTCCGGAATGACGATTCTTTGATAATCACCCACAATAACATAGGCAATTTTTCCTTGACGGTTTATAAGAAGGCCTATCTGACGGCGTATTTCATGGGAAAGCAGGCTGATATCGCGAGCGAGTTCGAATGAGATCAGAAATTGGGGTGGGAGGCGCCGGCGGTAGAGATTTTCAAGTCTGCGGATATGACTGGCCTTGAGTCCGCCGATATTACCGAAAAGTTTTTTCATTTGAATTTATACGCTAACGATGCAAAAGTCGGAGGGGTTCAGATGAATTCACCGGGGAGCGGACGGCAAAAGGGGAAGCATTTCGATGATCTTTGTTTGAAATTCGCATCGTTGATTCCTTTTTGCCATGTTGTTTATGCAACGTTAGGGGATATTCTGAGTCATCAGCCTCAATCATTTTCTTGGGCTGTAATTTTCAAATCGAGTATAAGTATCCAAAAATGTCAGTAAGGCCGTACCGGTGGGGCCGTTTCGCTGTTTTGCGAGCAGAATTTCCGCTTTGCCTTTATTGGGGTTGTTTTCATCCTTATTGTACAGCTCATCTCTGTAAATAAAGGCAACCACGTCGGCGTCCTGCTCAAGCGCCCCGGATTCTCTCAAATCGGCAAGTTGGGGTCGTTTATCACTTCGTTCTTCCAGCTTCCTGTTTAACTGGGAGAGGGCCAAAACAGGGATATCGAGCTCTTTGGCAAGCGCTTTTAAAGATCGTGAAATTTCAGAAATCTCCAAATCTCTGCGCTCAGCGGAAATACGGCCTTTCATGAGCTGGAGATAGTCGATGATAATCAGACCGATATTGTTTTCCATTTTTAAGCGTCGTGATTTTGCTCTGATTTCCAGAACATTTATGTTTGGCGAGTCATCAATGAAAATGGGTGCCTGAGACAAAAATCCGGCAGCATCCGTAATTTTTATCCAGTCATCCTGGGTGATGAATCCCCTTCTCAAACGAGATGAATCGATTCTTGCTTCGCTGCTGAGCATTCGAAAAGACAACTGCTCTTTTGACATTTCAAGAGAGAATATGGCGACGGGAATATTGGCGTCAACGGCTGAATTTTTTGCAATATTCAGGGCAAAGGCTGTTTTTCCCATGCCCGGACGACCGGCAAGAATAATAAGGTCTGATTTTTGCAGCCCCGCGGTTAACTCGTCGAGTTTGGTAAATCCCGTGGCAACGCCGGTAACAAGTGCTTTGTTCCCCTGGCGTTCTTCGAGGGCGTCAATGTTGACTTCAATAATTTTTCCGATGGGATAAAATGCCGGTTTGATCTTGTTTTCCGATATTTCAAAAATGGAACTCTCAGCAAAATCGATGACACTTTCGACATCGCCCCGGTCCTCGAAACATCGTTTGGCGATGGTATTTGATTTTTCAATAAGCTGCCTCAAACAGGCCTTGTCATGAATAATTTTTGCGTAGTGCTGGGCATTGACCGCCAGCGGGACGGTATCGACGAGATTTGCAAGATATGTTGCCCCTCCGATTTCTTCCAGCCATCCCCGTTCTCTTAATATGTTGCTTAACGTGACCAGATCCACAGGCTCATCTCTGGAAAAGAGTTCGATGATTGCAGTGAACACCTTCTGGTGGGAAGACCTGTAAAAATCTTTGGGGGACAGTATCTCCAGAATTTCGGGCAATGTATCGTTATCGACCAGAATCGCGCTTAGAATAGACTCTTCGGCCTCAAGGCTCTGGGGAGGAACATGATAAAGGAAGGGATCTTTTCCGATTTTAAGTGGGCTTTCGGCCATATAAATCACCTCGATTATTCCAGAATCCCATCATTTAGATTATTTTTTCGCCTATGCTGTTCGGCGAACTTGCCTGCCGATAATCGTGGAGGACTTGCCGCCTTTGCAGGATGGCGGATCAGATCCAGTCCCGCTGTCAGCGGGGCTGGAATTACATAAAATCGTTACACGATTTTATTCAGGGATGACTTCAACGATAATTTCAGGTTCAACATCCTTGTAAACGCGAATCGGTATCTTGAAGGTCCCGATATTTTTAATCGGTTCATTGAGCAGAATCATCTTTCTTTCGATTTCGATATCTTGGGCGGCAAGGGCATCGGCAATATTGCGAGTGGACACCGAACCATACAGGCGATCTTCTTCGCTGACTTTTGCAACAATCTTGCAGACCACACCGTCAAGTCTTTTGGCCATTTCCTCTGCAAGGCCTTTTTCCTTGGCGATCTGGATTTCAAATTTGGATCTCTCCTGTTCCATCATCCTTCGATTTTGCGGCGTTGCCGGCACCGCTTTATTTTGGGGTAAAAGATAATTGCGGGCATAGCCGTCCTTCACGGTTACCTCGCTGCCGATGATCCCTAACGACTCAATGGTTTCCTTTAAAATTATTTTCATTCTAACCCTCCGCTAAAAACGTTCTAATAACCAAATATCACAAGAGCTATAAAAAAATTCCGGTTTGACAGGATGAAAATCCTAGTTGGTGTCCATACATAAATGGTCTTCTTGGCCAATCTCTGTGTTATGCTCAAAAAATAATCCTCGGAATATCAGTTATATGCCTGCGGTTATTTTTTTCGCATGTCTTGATCTTGAACAAAAATCCTCATTTATGGATGGACACTAGTTAATGATTTGTATTCGACTCCAATTTTCT
>JARRRC010000271.1:0-5493 GCA_037381105.1 Desulfobacterales bacterium | reverse complement strand
GTTATCCGAGGATATTTAAACCTTATTGGCAGAATCGGCAACCACACTTCCCGGACCGAATACCCCTTTAGCTCCGGCTTGATACAAAAAGTCATAACCCGCCGGAGGGATAACGCCTCCTACAACCACACTGATATCATCACCACCCTTTTCATTTAGAAATTCAACCAACTTGGGCACCAGAGTTTTATGTCCGGCGGCAAGGCTCGAGACGCCCACCACATGGACGTCGTTTTCTACCGCCATCTGGGCGGCTTCTTCGGGGGTCTGGAACATGGGACCGATATCCACGTCGAACCCGAGGTCCGCAAAGGCTGTAGCGATCACTTTGATTCCCCGGTCATGACCGTCCTGGCCCATCTTGGTCACTAAAATCCGAGGTCTTCTCCCGTGTTTTTCGAAAAATTCATCCGTTCTTTTTCGAACGGCTTCAAATATCTCGCTGCCTGCATATTCCTCGGCATATGCGCCGGATATGCACTGGGTCGTGGCGACAAACCGGCTGAATACCTTTTCCATGGCGTCTGAAATTTCCCCCACCGTCGCCCGGGCCCGAACAGCAGGGATGCAGGCTTCCAAAAGATTCCCCCCGGATTCGGCGGCATGGGCTACCGCTTCCAGGGTTCTTCTTACTTCATCGTTATTTCGCTTGGCCTTTATTTCGTTCAACCGCGCGATCTGCTCATCACGCACCGCTTCCGCCACTTCAAGTACTTCCATCGGAGATTTTTCTTCGGTCTGGTATTTGTTCACCCCCACAATCACATCTTTTCCCTGATCGATTCGGGCCTGTTTCCTGGCTGCGGCTTCTTCGATCCTCATCTTCGGCATACCGGTTTCGATGGCTTTGGCCATGCCGCCCATCTCTTCGACTTCCTCGATGATTTTCCCGGCCTCCTTGATGATGCCGTCGGTCAAAGCTTCTACATAATAAGACCCCCCCAGCGGGTCAATGGCGTGACAGATCTGAGACTCTTCCTGAATAATGATCTGCGTATTTCTGGCAATCCTCGCGGAAAAATCCGTAGGAAGGCCCACCGCCTCATCAAAAGAATTGGTATGCAGGGACTGGGTTCCCCCCAAAGCTGCGGCCAGCGCTTCAATGGTGGTTCGGACAATGTTGTTATACGGATCCTGCTCGGTCAGGCTCCAGCCCGACGTTTGAACATGTGTCCGCAGCATGAGAGATTTAGGATTTTTGGGATTAAATCGACTCATCAGCTCATGCCACAAAAAACGGGCGGCCCTCAGCATGGCGATTTCCATGAAAAAGTTCATTCCGACACCGAAGAAGAACGAAAGCCTCGGCGCAAAGGCATCGATATCCAGACCCGCTGCAAGGGCTGCCTTGACGTATTCAAGGCCGTCCGCCAGTGTAAAGGCGGCCTGAAGAACAGAGTCGGCACCGGCTTCCATCATATGATATCCGCTGATGCTGACCGTGTTGTATCTGGGCATGTTTTTAGAGCAGTATCCGATAATGTCGGACACAATCCGCATGGAAGGTTCCGGAGGATAGATATAGGTGTTTCGGGTCAAGTACTCTTTTAAAATGTCGTTCTGTATGGTCCCCCCCAGTTGTTCATGTTTGACTCCCTGTTCCTCCGCCGCAACAATGTATCCGGCCATCACAGGAAGAACCGCGCCGTTCATGGTCATGGAGACCGTAACCTTGTCCAGGGGAATCTGGTCGAAGAGAATTTTCATGTCTTCAACGGAATCGATGGCCACACCGGCCTTTCCGATATCTCCCGTTACCCTGGGATGATCCGAATCATATCCTCTGTGGGTAGCGAGATCAAATGCCACCGAAAGCCCGGTCTGTCCGGCAGCCAGGTTTCGCCGGTAAAACGCATTCGATTCTTTTGCCGTAGAAAAGCCCGCATACTGCCGAATGGTCCACGGTCTTCCGGCGTACATGGTGGCCATGGGGCCTCTGACAAAAGGTGCGAAACCCGGAAGCGTGTTGACATGTGCCATCCCTTCAATGTCTTCTGCGGTATAAAGAGGCTTCACCAGAATCCCTTCAGGAGTGTTCCAGTTCAAATCCTCTAATGATTTACCTCTGAGCTGTTTGGTGGCAAGTTCTTTCCATTTTTGCAAATCAGGATGTTCTGCCATGGCATCCTCCTTTTTCAATGACTTCATTATTCATAATCCGGACCGGTTTTTTTCATTGTAACATTAAAAAAATTTCCAAGCCTGTCACATTATATGGGCGTTGCTAAAGATTCGGGCTATCTTTCACACAGTTCAACCAGAACACCATTGGTCGCTTTAGGATGAAGAAAGGCTATTTTCGCACCACCCGCGCCTTTGCGCGGTGTTTCATCGATAAGCCGAATCCCTTTTTCTTTTAACTCTGCCAGCGCCGCTTCGATATTTTCAACACGAAAGGCAACATGGTGCACACCCGGGCCCTTTTTCTCTAAATATTTTGCCACCGGGCCGTCCGGAGCAGTGGATTCCAACAACTCCACCTCGCTTTCTCCGACCGGGAAAAACGCAGTGGTCACTTTCTGCTCTTCAACGGTCTCGGTCCCTTCAAATGGAAGTCCCAGCGCATCCGTCCACAAATTTTTGCCGTCTTCAATGCTGTTAACCGCAATCCCCAGATGGTCTATCTTCAATATTTTCATAAAAGCCCCCCTCTTTTAAATTGATGATCGATAATTGACGATTGATGATTGGTATCTTTTAGTATAGAAGCTGTTTCAAAACCTTCCATTTGTGGCTTGAAAGGCCCTCAAACGGTCGCTGAGCATGAAAACTGACTTTTAACGAAATCATCAATTTTCAATCTTTAAATTTTTTCATCACCCGCGCAAACCCCGGCATGGCGTTTGTAATGGTGCGATCATCCACGCAATAAGCAATTCTAAAATGCCCCGGACCTCCAAAACCGCTTCCGGGTACGACCAGAATCAACTCTTTTTGCAATTCTTTTACAAATGCGACATCGTCGGGAACCGGTGTTTTCGGGAAAAGATAAAAAGCACCCGGCGGTTTGACGAAAATATACCCGCATTCCCCAAGGCCGTTGCACAGAAGGTCTCTTTTTCGGGCATAGGCGGATATGTCTACGCTCGATCCTTGACAAGCCGCAACGACTCGCTGCATCAGAGCCGGTGCGTTGACAAACCCTAAGATCCTGTTGGTCAACGCCATCCCATCAATCAGTTCTTTTTTGAACGAGGCTTCGGGATGAACCGCTATGTAACCGATACGTTCTCCGGGGATTGAAATATCCTTGGAATATGAAGTGGCGATAATGCTCTCTTTATAACACTTAAATATACTTGGAACCGTACAGCCATCGTAGACAATTTTACGGTAAGGTTCGTCCGATATCAAATACAGTGTCCTGTTCAGCTTTTGACTTTTTTTCTTTAAAAGCCGACCGAGTTCATCAAGACTCTCTTTTGAATACACCTGCCCGGTGGGATTGTTGGGCGAGTTGATGAGGACAGCTTTTGTCTTTTGGCTAATGGCTTCGGAAACAGCCTTAATATCCAGAGAAAAATCCGGTTTTGTCGATACGGTTTTCAGAGTTCCGCCATGATTGTCTGCATAAAATTGATACTCGACAAAATAGGGGGCCGGCGTAATGACTTCATCACCCGGATCAAGAATCGCCTTAAGGATAACATTTAAGGCGCCGGCGGCACCGCAGGTCATGATCACATCGTTTTCTCTGACATGAACCTGCTGCTCTTTGCATAAATACCCGGCTACGGATTTTCGGACATAAGGGTATCCTGTGTTGGCCATATATCCATGATCTTTGCCGGTCAAGGCCATCACCGTATCTTTGAGTACTTTACCGAATTGTTCAGGAGACTCCAAATTCGGATTCCCGAGACTGAAATCAAATACATTCTCAACGCCGTGAGTGCTCTTTAGCCGTGCACCTTCTTCGAACATTTTTCGAATCCATGAAGATCCGGATATTTTAGTTTTAATATGTGCGGCAATGGTCAAAATTCCTCAAATCTTCCGTCACGGATGGCCTTCCGCAATCGTCGAACCAGGTCCATGTAGTAATGAACATTATGAATTGTATTTAATCGATAAGCAAGCAATTCTTTCGACAAATAAAGATGACGCAGGTAGGCTCTCGAATAATACCGGCAGGTATAACAGGTGCATTCTGAGTCGATGGGTTCCATATCATTTTTGAACCGCGCATTGCAAATATTGATGGTGCCGGTTGAAGTGAACATCTGGCCGTTTCTGGCATTCCTTGTGGGAAGAACACAGTCGAACATGTCGGCACCAAGGTCTGTAAGCGCAACAATATCTTCAGGGGTTCCGACACCCATAATATATTTCGGTTTTACATCCGGCAGCATCGGCAGGGTAAAATCCGCCATTTCAAGCATGAGATCTTTGGGTTCCCCCACGCTGAGCCCGCCGACGGCATACCCGTCAAATCCGAAATCCATCAGTCCATGGGCCGACATTTCGCGAAGATCTTTAAACATACCGCCTTGAACAATACCGAACAGGGCCTTTTTATCACTTTTAAAGGCATCCTTGGATCTTTTCGCCCATTGAGTGGTCAGTTCAAGTGCCTTTCGGACGTCACGTCGAAGAGCCGGATATTTGATGCACTCGTCAAAGCACATTAAGATGTCCGATTCTAAACATTCTTGTATCTCCACCGACTTTTCCGGCGTTAGCATATGCTGGGAGCCGTCGATATGGGATTGAAACAACACCCCTTCGTCGGTCACTTTTCTCAGTTTTGCCAGAGAAAACACCTGAAACCCGCCACTGTCGGTTAAAATGGGCCCGTCCCAGTGCATAAAACTATGGAGACCGTTAAAATGACGGATTACATCACATCCGGGCCTGAGATACAAATGATATGTATTTCCCAGGATAATTTGAGCCCCGCAGATATTCAATTCTTCAGGAGAAAGCGATTTTACGGTACCCAATGTACCCACCGGCATGAAAATGGGAGTTTCAACCTCGCCGTGAGCGGTCTGCAAAATTCCGGCTCTTGCGCGGGTGGCGTTCGATTTTGCAACGATTTTGAAATTAAACATAATCTTTATACGATCATCATCGCATCTCCATAGCTGTAAAATCGATATTGTTTTTCTATGGCTGCTTGATACGCATTCAACACATTTTCGCGGGTCGAAAATGCCGATACCAGCATGAGAAGCGTTGATCTGGGAAGGTGAAAATTAGTCAGCATTGCATCAACGACGCTGAATCGGTATCCCGGGTAAATGAAAAGGTCACAGTCGCCATCACCTTCCGCGATCATTCCAGTTTCATTACATGCATACTCCAACGTTCGAACCGCGGTAGTCCCGACGGCCACAATCCGATGACCTGCTTTTTTCGATGCATTGATTTTATCGGACGCATCTTTGGAAATGGAATACCATTCGGAGTGCATTCGATGATCTCTGATATCCCGCGTCCTGACCGGCAAAAATGTTCCGTATCCGACATGAAGGGTAATTTCAACAATCG
>JARRRC010000270.1:0-4074 GCA_037381105.1 Desulfobacterales bacterium | reverse complement strand
GAACAAGAAAGCTGGGTTTGGGTAAAGATATTATCGATTTTGGACAAAACCGAAATTTTGATGCCATCGTGATCGGTCGAAGGGGGATGTCACGGCTTCAAGAGATGTATATGGGAAGCGTTACCTCCAATGTGTTGGAACATTCTAGGGTCATTCCGGTTTGGCTGTTGGATGGTGACGTCAACGCCACCTCCGACAGAATTTTGGTGGCCGTTGACGGCTCAGAAAGCGCTCTGCGCGCCATAGACCACGTCAGCTTCATGATTTCCAATAATCCAGATGTTCGCCTGACACTTTTACACGTAACCAACAGTGCTCGAAACTATTGTGGAATTGATCTTGATGAAGCATCCATCCCGGATTTAAAGGAAGTATTTGCTTTGGGTGACAAGGCATGCATTGAACAATTTTATCCTCTTGCTAAGCAGAAGTTTAAAGAGGCCGGCATATCACGAGACCAGGTTGACATGAAAACGGTCAGGGGCGGCCGACAAATCGGCAAGGCCATCCTAAATTTTGTTTTGAAAGAAAATTATGAAACGGTGGTTATCGGCAGGCGTGGGATTAATAAGGCCTTTTTCATGGGAAGTGTTTCCCGTTATATTATCAATAGGATTTCAAATCGTGCCCTTTGGATTGTTACTTAACATGGAATTGCACTTTCAATGCTGAATTCGGATAGGGCTTTTATGATTGTTTCCGTCGCGGTTACACTGGTGGAGCTTCTTGGCATTCTTACAGCCGTTCACGCGGCAATGAATGCCAGAACATCTCGGGGAGCGATTGCTTGGGGAATCTCTCTGCTAACTTTCCCGTGGATAGCTTTGGTGCTTTATGCCATTATCGGGCGCAACAAAAAGATTATTTGCACCGATATTGTAGAACGGTTTAAAAAGGTATCTGAAATAGGATCAAAGTACACATCACTTATGGCGAGTACAGGATTCTTGAATGTTTTGGAGCCTGCACTATCTCCAATATATTTTTCGGCTGGCTCTGGTGATAACTGCAATTCCTAACAGATATCAACTGCTTGATTTTTCTGTGATAACACAATATCTATCAACAAACGATAGTTGTCTCGATTCTTCCATCTATATCTTAAAGTCCGAAGTTTGTGATATCGTCAAACACCGGGAAAAAGGACAGCTGTGGTATGTAATGGAGAGCACACGAATTTTATCAGTTTCAATTCTTGATATTACTCCAAGATATTGATAGAACACGATGCACGAAATATTCTCAATGTTTCGAAAGAAATAGGATGGTGGACACAACGATTTGATATCGCAAAGGTAAAATAATGGATTATGCAATGTATCCAATCTCAAACGAAGATCGCAAATCAATAATGGATATATTTAATCATTACGTTGAAAATTCATATGCAGCATATCCTGAGACCAAACTGCCTTATGAAGCATTTGATATGTTTTTACAAATGGCTCAAGGTTATCCCACAGCAAAAGTGAAAGATAAAAATGGCCGGGTAGTTGGTTTTGGACTGTTGCGTTCACATAATCCAATGCCGGCCTTTTGTAAAACAGCAGAAATAACCTATTTCATTCACCCAGATCATACGGGGAAAGGTATCGGGACAAAGCTGCTAAGGCTCCTTGAAAAAGAAGGAATGCAAAAAGGCATCACGAATATTTTAGCCAATATATCTTCCCTCAATCCCAGAAGTGTCGATTTTCATAAAAAGAACGGTTTTATTGAATGCGGGCGTTTCAAAAATGTGGGAAGGAAAAAAGGAAAGCTATTCGATACAGTTTGGATGCAGAAAATGCTCTAACCATGTACCGGATGCCGGCTGGATATTCACTATCGCTCAACATCAGCCGGATAAGCACTACGGTATGTCTAATAAGTATATGAAGATATCATTAAGAGATTACTTGATACGGTACTGGAAAAAGGAAGATGCTCCCGCTATTGCTAAGTATGCAAACAATCGCAAGATTTGGCTCAACCTCCGGGATCGCTTCCCCCACCCGTATCATCTTTCCGATGCCGAAGATTTTCTTACCAGGGTGTTTGAACAACAACCTGTGACCTTTTTCGCAATAGCAAATGAGAAAGAGGCGATAGGCAGCATTGGGCTTATGCTCGGAGAAGACATTCACCGTTACACAGCAGAATTGGGCTATTGGTTAGCTGAACCCTTCTGGAATAAAGGAATCATGACTGAGGTAGTGAGCAAATTCACCGACTTTGCTTTTGAAAGATTTGAACTTCACCGAATATTTGCTGAGCCTTACACAAATAATACAGCATCTGTGCGTGTTCTGGAAAAGTCTGGATTCATACTTGAAGGTACACTTCGAGGCAATGTCTTTAAAAATGGAAAGATCTTCGATCAATATCTCTATGCAAAAACAAGACAAGGAATCACATAACAAAATAATTGAGCAGATGTTTAGAGGAGTTGCATTTTGTGGAGGCTCTGTTTTCCCAAAATTAAAATATTTTAAAGCTATTATACTCAGAATCCGGCACTGCTAATTATTGGCGTTGTGCGGTGCAATACCTTAGATAGAAAAGAGTCTTGTATGAGCTTGTTAAAAAGAATACTAGGTCGGTGCAAAAAACCAAGTGGGCGATTTGGTCGATTTCTCGCTAGGGGAATGAATTTTGGGCATTCCGGTCTCACGAGACGGGGTTTAGGCTTTATCGACATCGCAAGTGATATAGACGCACTTGACATTGGATGTGGCGGCGGAAACCGGGCAATCCGTGGCGCTTTTGAATAGCCATTTAAGTAGGCCTACTGAGGCACTTAATCCATTTCTCAGTAAAGCACGCCCGGCCCCTTAAAATAGCGTTAGGTCGTTCACCATCGGGAAATTCGCTTCGAAGCGCGGCCAGATGGGCGCGGTTGGGAGGTCTGCTGTTGTGACGATTCGTGCGGTTGCGGACAATAAGGCTGAAGCAAGTGCAACACTCGATCTAACGGAAGTAAGTGGGCGTAAAGTCGAGTTCGACTATCTACGTGCATTTGGAATTACCCTCGTGTTGTTCGTTCATTCGGCTCTTGCCTACACCACATCTGCTTTCATCAATTTTGAGAACCCGATCGCGACCACCAGTCCGGTCGTAAACGAGCAGCGCTGGATCGGATTTGATTTGATTGTGGCGTTAAACGAAACCTTTCTCATGCCGCTGCTGTTTTTTGTCTCCGGCATATTTGTTTGGCAGAGTTTGGCAAGAAAGGGTGTTTGGAAATACTTTGGAGATCGCCTGAAAAGGCTCGGCCTTCCCTTTGTCATCGGTGTTTTGTTCCTGATTCCCCTGGCATACTACCCGGCGCAGCTCGAAGTGGGGCTGATAACCGAAAAGGACACCAGCTATGGTGTATTTTGGCTCGGAATGGTCCGATCCGGCTTTGGGACTGCTGGCCCCCTTTGGTTCTTGTGGTTGCTGCTGGCATTCAACTGCCTGTCTACCCTCCTGTACCGAGTAGCTCCTCTCCTTGGAGGTTTTGTCAGAGGCCGATTGAATATCATCCTTGGTCGCCCCGTAGCGTTTTTTGGAGTACTGCTTGGAATCTCAATAATTGTGTACCTGCCTATTGCAATCATTTTCGGACCGCTGAGGTGGATTGGAATCGGGCCCTTTAATGCACAGGCTGGCCGGATATTGCTCTACCTGGGGTACTTCCTTACGGGCACTGCGATCGGGGCAATCGGCATTGACCACAGTATCTTCAAAACTGACGGAGCGCTCGCAAAGTGTTGGTGGGGGTGGTTAGCTGTTGGCCTGATGTCTTTTACGGCCTTTATTATTATGATCGTGATGGTTACTCCTATGGAGCGAACCATTGTCAGTGAGATTGCTTTCGTGGTCTGCTGCGGGGCTACCGTATTCGGGATGACTGGGCTCTTACTTCGGTTCGCGAAGCGGCGCGTAGGTATTTTCGACAGCCTGAGCGAAAACGCATACGGAATTTATATTGTTCACTATGTTTTTGTTACCTGGCTTCAGTACCTGTTGTTGGAAAGCGGCCTTGCGCCCCTGATGTAGGGGATGGTGGTCTTCGCGGGCACATTGATTCTAAGTTGGGTGTTGGTTGCC
>JARRRC010000269.1:0-5522 GCA_037381105.1 Desulfobacterales bacterium | reverse complement strand
TTTGATTTTTCTTTAGTTACGCTCTCCAAGGCTATAAAATCTTTATTCGTCGTGTTATCTTGGACGCCATAGGGCTCAAAAGATTCCATCTCATATTTTAACCATGATTCTACTTTGTCGGTAATTTTCCTTAAGTTACTAGACAAAGACATCGTCGCCGCCTTTAGACAAAACGATTCGTCCCTCTGATTCGAGCCTCTTGGCTATTTTTATTATCTCCTGTTGAGAATCCTCAACTTCACTTAACTTTACAGGTCCCATGACTTCCATATCTTCTTTGAGCATTTCCGAAGCTCTCTCCGATAAATTGCTGAAAACCTTATCTTTCATTTCATCTGAAGTGGTTTTCAGTGCCTTGATCAATAGCTGGTTATCCACATTTTGGAGAATATCTCTGAAATGTCTGTTTTCAAGCTGCAGAAGATCTTCAAAAACAAACATTTTTTGTCTGACCAAATCCGCCAATTCACTGTCTTCATTTTCTATATGGGCCAAAACCGATTCTTCAGTGATCCCGTCAACCTGATTTAAAATATTCGCCAGGGTTTCTATCCCGTCGCATTTTCGAGTTGCACCTCCCATTTTGGAAAGCTCGTTTTTGATGACTTTATCAAGCTCGTTTACAATTTCAACATCGACTTGTCCAATTTGGACAAGCCTCAAAGCAACATCCGTTTTAAGCTCTTCAGGAAAAGACTTTAGGACTTCAGCCGCTTTTTCATAAGGCAAATAGGACAATATCAGGGCAACAGTTTGAGGATGTTCCCCCTGAATGATATTGATCAGATTCTCAACGGGAATATAGGCGAGATCGGCAAAAGGGACACCGGAACCTTTTTCACCAATGACCTTAAATACTTCTCGGGCACTTTCCTTATCCAGTGATTTATTGACTACCTGCTTTAGAAAATTTTCCCCTGAAACGACTACATCGCTTTCATTTTTAAAGTTAATCAAGAACTCATCCATCACATTGCTCAAAACATCAGAGGGT
Source organism: Desulfobacterales bacterium (assembly GCA_037381105.1). Lineage (GTDB taxonomy): Bacteria > Desulfobacterota > Desulfobacteria > Desulfobacterales > UBA11574 > UBA11574. Next base: position 4,528 of record JARRRC010000269.1, on the reverse strand, counting down.
ATATATGAAATTTCAGACATATATTTACCGATTTTTTTGATACTGGCTTCATCCAATTCTTTAAAGAAGGTTGTTGAGAACTCTTCTCCCATCGCCAGAAAAAGAATTGCAGCTTTTTGTGGTCCTGACAATTTATCTGAACTGAGTTTCATGATTGTCTCTTATTCCTTTTCACCTATCCATCCTCTAATGAGCTGCTGAGCCTTTTCAGGATTCTTTTGACTTATTTCACGAACTCTATTTTTCATATCCATCCCTCTTGATTCCGGGAGCTGAGCATATTCTTCTGAGACTCTCATCAGTTCCTCATTCGTAAAAATAGCTTCTTTGGTTACTGCTTTCATGCTCTTTAACAAGGGTTTTACAATAAAAATAAACACCATGGCAATAAGGATAAGATTTATGATTACCTTTCTATAGTCTTTTAAAATGCTTAGAATCAAATCCAATTTGCCGGGTTCCGCCGCCATTTCGTTATTCATTGGAACTGTTTCCGAAAATGAAATTGAACTCACGGTAACCTGATCCTCTCTGTCTTCATTATATCCCATGGCTTTTTTCACAATTTCTTCAAATTTTGTGAGTTCCTGTTCGGTTCTTGGAATATATTTCCTTTTTGATGTTCCGTCTTTTGACTTCTCCAATTCATACTTTCCATCAATCACAGCAGCGACGGAAAGTCGTTTGATCTTTCCCGCCGGTTTAAGAACTGTTCGGGTGATTTTATTTATTTCATAGTTTGTGGCAATATCCTTTTTTGTCTTTTTGTTCTGGGTTTCATTTTCAGCCGGTAGAATTCCCCGCCTCTGATTTATCAGTGTTTGACCGGCTTCGTTCCTTTTTTCACCGCTTTGGGTGTTCTCTTCAATATCTCTCGAACTTCTGACTGCTGTTGTCGTTGGATCGTATTCTTCCTCATTCAGCGTAATCTTGTCAAAATCGATCTCAGCATTGACTCGAACAATAGCCTTTCCCAAACCAACGATACGCTCCAGCATGCTTTGCACATTCTCTTTTATCTGGCTTTCAATCTTTCTTTTATAGTCCAATTGTGAACCGCTTAATGCGGACGATGAGTTGTCACCGGTCCCACCCTTAAAGATGAGTCTGCCCTTTGTATCTACTACTGTAACATGTTCTGAGTCCAGCCCTTCGACGGCATTTGCGACAAGATGCACGATTGCGGTCAGTTTCTCAGGGGGTAAGCTTGACTTCAAGTCAAGTTGTATGGATGCAGATGCAGGCTTTTTATCTTCAATAAAAAGCGATTCTTCCGGTATAACGATAAACACTCGTGAACTATTTATCTCCTTGAACTGATTAATGGTCCTTGCCAGTTCACCTTGAAGTGCTCTCCGATAGTTCAATTCCTGTACGAACTTCGTTGTTTTAAAATCGGTATGATCGAATATCTCAAAGCCGACGTTCCCTCCGTTTGGAAGACCGTCACCTGCCATAGAAAGACGCAACTCATAGACTTTATCGGCTGGAACCATAATCATCGTTCCATTGGCTTCAACTTTATAAGGAATATTCTTTTTCTTTAGGTCGGCGACAATGGCGTTACCATCTTTTTGAGAAAGATTACTGAATAAAACCTGATAATTTTCCTGATTTGCCCAGAAAAACATTAATGCAAAACCGGCCATTACCAGAACAATAACAAATATCATACTGATCTTTTTGGAAAGCGGCAGTGAGTTGATTAGTTTCAAAAATTGTCTGATTGAATCATTCATCCCTATAAGATACCTTCACTTTAGTCACTTTAGTCCACTTTAGGCACTTTGAACTTGTGCCTGCATATAATGAATAAACCAAGTAATAAACACGTTACCGTACTTGAGAATATATTTACGAAGCTAAAAATTCATATGCATGATTTCTCGATAGGCGTCCACGGCTTTATTCCTTATCGCAAGAAACAATCGCATGGATATATCGGCCTTTTGGAGACTTATCATTGTCTCATGAATGTCTGCCTTGCCACTTAAGAGTTCCATAATTGATCGGTTTGAATCCTCTTCAAGTGTATTTACATTGTTAATAGCCCCCTTTATAACCTTATCAAATCCTTCGGTTTGCTTTTTATCAACATTCCCGAATTGTTTTAGGGTGGTCTGCTGCCAATCGGTTATTCTTATATCATTCATATCTTATCTCCCGATTTCAAGCGCTTTAATAATCATCTGTCTTGTAGCCTTAATGGCCGCTATATTGGCTTCAAATGCTCTTCTGGCCATCATCATGTTTGTGGTCTCCACGACCAGATCGACATTCGGTTTTAATAAATATCCATCTTTGTCAGCATCAGGATGGCCTGGATTAAAAACTTTTTTAAACGGCGTTTTATCTTCAACAATATCATCAACTTGAACACCCTTGATGAGATTGTTAAACATGTCTTCAAAGTCTTGATCGATTTCCTTTGTGCTCATCACAACCATCTTTCTCCGATATGGCCCGCCCTTTTCCGTACGTGTTGTTTCTATGTTCGAAAGATTGCTGGCGATGATATCCATTCTTTTTCTCTCTGCATAAAGTCCCGATGCACTGGTCTCAAGGGATTTTAAAAAATTCATTCTATCTCCCTCCCTCTCTGATGACTTCTTTTAATAAAGATATTTTCCTTAAAAGGACTTCGACGGCCGACCGATACATCAAATTATTTTCCGTCAGCTTTGTCATTTCCCTGTCAATATTTACCCAGTTATACCCATTCCATTCACCCTGTTCTTCGAAAGGCTCAATGATTTGACGGCCATTATTTTTCATGCTGATGTGCCTTGGATTTGTTTTTTCTAAATCCATTGTTCGGTTTGTTTCAAGTGCGCTGGCCAATTCGCTCTTGAAATCAATATCTTTTGACTTGTAACCTGGCGTATCTATATTGCTGATATTGCTTGTTATATATGCATTTCTCTGTTGAGCGACACTGATGGCATTCTCCAGGGCGCTAAATGTTTTTTTCGATATTCATTCATTTTATTCCTCAGCGTTCGAACACTTATTCCCAAAATTTCAGCCGCATGAGTTCTGTTCCCATTCGTTTGGTCTAATGTGTTCAAAATGACACTTTTTTCGATCTCTTTTAAAGGAGCAGGCGGAATCGTCGATGGTGTCGAAACATCAGCCTGTTGATCTGTATCGGTAAGAAACAGGTCCTTTCTTTCCAATAAATCTCCTTTGCACATTAGAACGGCTCTCTCGACGACATTTTCAAGTTCCCTTACATTTCCGTTCCAGGGCATTTCCATAAGGGAAACCACCGCATCATCCGTCAACCCTTTGACAGATCTATTGTCCAGATTGCAGTATTTTTCGACAAAATGTTTTGCAAGCAAGGGAATGTCATCTTTCCTTTCTCTCAGTGGAGGCAAATGAAATGGTATGACATTCAGCCGGTAATGGAGATCCTCCCTGAACTTTCTATCTTTAATTCTTTTTTCGATATCCCGGTTCGTAGTGGCAAGAAAACGAACATCAATGGGAACCGGCCTCATTCCGCCAATTCTGTCAATCTCTCTTTCTTGCAATACTCTTAAAAGCTTCGATTGAAGCTGATAGTCCATTTCACTCACCTCATCCAGCAGCAGCGTCCCGTAATTGGCCAGTTCAAACTTGCCTTTTTTCCTTGATATTGCGCCTGTAAATGCACCTTTTTCGTGCCCAAAGAGTTCACTTTCGAGCAAATTTTCCGGCAAAGCGGCACAATTGACAGCTATGAACGGCTGATCTTTCCGCGAGCTGAATTGATGAATGTATCTTGCAAAAAGCTCTTTTCCGGTTCCCGATTCCCCCTGAATAAAAATGTAAGCCTTGCTGTCGGCGACATCTCTTGCCAACTGCAGAAGTCTTTTCATTTTTTTATTCTGTGTGATGATTTTAAAGCTTTTCCTTGCACCGTCTTTTCCTTTAACATTCAATCCGCTTTCAAGGTGTGAATGAATCAGGCGCATCATTTTATAAGATAACGGTTTCAGCAAAAAGTCACAGGCACCAAGCTTCATCGCTTCAACTGCCTCATTCACACAGGCTTCATCAGCCATAAGGATGACAGGAAGTTTCGAGTTGAATTCCTTGATTCTCTTTAACAGGCTAATTCCGTTCATTTGGGCCAAGTTAAGGTCGGCCAGGACAAGATCATAGCGATCTTTAATGATCTCCTCATAAGCCAGCCGACCGTTATTGGCAGTTTTAACATCATAGCCTGATTCAAGAAAATCCCTACATATATCTTGAGACTGACCGTTAATATTGTCTCCGGCCAGTAATATTTTCTTCCTGATCATCTTTAAATAACATCTCCTGTTATATGAGCCTAATTCATCTTCTCTGCAATATTATCCCTGCTAAATTTAATCTCATCCATCTTTTCTTTAGCCAGATTACTCCAGAATGGATCGTTGAGACTCGAAATCTGATTATAAACCGCGAGAGAATCCTCTTTTTTATTTAACAACCAATAGCATTCCGCCAATTCTGTCAATCTCTCTTTCTTGCAATACTCTTAAAAGCTTCGATTGAA
>JARRRC010000268.1:0-4114 GCA_037381105.1 Desulfobacterales bacterium | reverse complement strand
CCATCAATGAATTCTTTTGTAAACAAACAAATGCTCCCAAAAAGAAAAATAGTCCTTATTACCATGCTCCTTGCGGTCTTCATGCTCGGACTCGGCGGTTTTTATCCGGCCTCCGGTGATGCGGCGACATCCGGCACGATTTTTTCACCCCCTGAAAGTTTCTCCGATCTGGCCGAATCCGCCAGTCCGGCCGTGGTCAACATCAGAACCGTCAAGACCATCAAAGGCGGCGGCCGGGTGTTTCGTCATTTTCAAAAAAGCCCTTTTGGTGACGACGATCCCATGAAGGACTTTTTTGACCGTTTTTTTGATGAAGATCAAAATCGGAATTTTAAACAGCGGAGCCTGGGGTCCGGATTTATTATTGATAAGGACGGCTACATTGTGACCAACAATCATGTGATCGATAATGCCGATAAAATTGTTGTGATATTAAATAACGAAAAAGAGTTCGAAGCCCAGATTATCGGCCGTGATAAAAATACGGACCTAGCCTTGATCAAAATTGATTCCCATCACAATCTTCCGGTCTTGAGATTTGGAAATTCCGACACCCTGAAAGTCGGTCAATGGGTGGTGGCCATCGGAAATCCATTCGGCCTGGAGCATACCGTCACCGCAGGAATTGTCAGTGCCAAGGGACGGGTTATCGGATCGGGCCCCTATGATGATTTTATTCAGACCGATGCATCCATTAATCCGGGGAACAGCGGCGGTCCCTTACTCAACATGAAAGGGGAAGTCGTCGGCATCAATACGGCCATTGTTGCCGGCGGACAGGGAATTGGATTTGCCATTCCGGTAAATCTTGCCAAAAATATTATCGGCCAGCTCAAAAACAGTGGAGAAGTTACCCGTGGCTGGCTTGGCGTAGGTATCCAGGACATCAGCGAGGAAGTTGCTGAGTATTATGGCATAAAAGAGAAAAATGGCGTCCTGGTGACCGAGGTCTTCCCGGGTGATCCTGCCGATGCAGCAGGGATTAAGCCGAAAGATATCATTGTTTCGGTCAATGGAAAGGCAATCGACAGTGCCCGAAAACTCACCGGTATCATCGCCGACACCAGTGTCGGCGACAGGATTCAAATTGACGTTGTTCGAAACGGTAAAACCAAAACGTTTAACGTTAAAGTTGCAAAAAGAGAAGAGACCAAAATCTCCCGCAAAAGCACCCCTGATGAAAATAAAGAACAGCTCGGCATTCGTGTTGCAGATATTACCCCTGAAATCGCAAGCAAGTTTAATTTAAAAGATGCCAAAGGCGTCATTGTGGTGAATGTTGACGCGGAGAGTAAGGCGGCGGAAGCCGGGTTGCAGATCCACGATATTATTATAGAAATCAACCACCGGAACATATCATCGGCGAACGATTTTGATAATGCAATCAACAAGGTCCCGGAAGGTAAAACCATCAATCTGTTTATCCGTCGAATGAATCGAGGATTTTTGGTGATAAAGATAAAAAAATAGATGAACGAATTTTTGAACTGGTGGCAGCACTTGCCCGAAAAAATGAACCCTATTTTATTTGAAATCGGAGGGTTCAAACTTCATTATTACGGGCTGATGTATCTTGTGGCGTTTGCCGTCGTTTATATGATGGCAACTTATCGTATAAAGCGTGAAAAACGGTTCCGCATATCCGTCGACGAGGTTCAAAACCTGATGATCTTTATGATGATCGGCGTTATTGTCGGCGGGCGCTTGGGATATGTTATCATCTACAACCCGGCATATTACCTCAAACATCCTTTGGAGATATTTCTCCCCTTTAGCTTTTCACACGGATTTACCTTTACCGGAATTTCCGGGATGTCTTTTCACGGCGGATTGATCGGTGTGCTGGTTGCCATCTGGTATTTTACACGAAAAACCGGTTTCATTTTTTGGGATATCGCTGATTTATTCGCACCGATTATTCCGCTGGGATATACATTCGGACGCATCGGGAATTTTATTAACGGAGAATTATATGGAAGGGTCACCACGTCCCCCATCGGCATGTATTTTCCGCAGGCGCCGGGTCCGAACCTCAGGTACCCTTCACAGCTTTTCGAAGCTTTCTTCGAAGGAATTATTCTATTTATTGTTTTGTGGAATCTGCGAAAAATCCGAACACCCAAAGGCGCCATGCTATCTTTTTATCTCATCGGTTATGGTCTGGTGAGGTTTTTTATCGAATATTATCGCCAGCCGGACCCGCAGCTCGGTTTTGTTTTTTTGTCCTTTTCCATGGGTCAGATCCTCTGCAGTTTGATGATTCTCGGCGGCATGCTTTTGTATTTTTATCTGGCTCGACTGGAAAAGCGTCGGGCGGATCTTTCCTAAGCGGGAATTCCCTTAGAAGTGGTTTCAAAACCTTATTCGGTAAATCGAGTTATTTTAAAAAAAGATACGCCCATTCTCATCATACATAAAATGCCTAAAGTCAAACGCGCTAAAGGAGGTCTTCTCTAATATTTTTTATGGCAAAAAGGCGTTGATCGTAGGCTGCCATGTGAAAATAAAACCATTTCATGTCTCCGTTGAATTTATAGGTTTGAGCCTTGTAATCTTCTTTTTCAAAATTGATCCAGTCGAAGCTCTCCCCTTTCAAAGCCTGATTTCGCCAATCATCTTCACTGTAATTAAAAGTGATTTCAGGAAACAGTTCAGTATATTTTTGAAATTTCCTCTTTATTGAATCGGAAGGAATGGAAAAACACTCTTTGATTTTGTTGACCAGACTCTTCCAGTTATCCGATTGTTTATTGGCCCCACATAGAACCTTAAAGATAGCGAACGCAGCCTCCAGAAAAATGGTCATATTGTCCCTAACGTATTCAAAGCCCGATTCATCGTGTTCATATTTCCATCTGAGATGAGATAGGTCAGGCAAATTAAAGGTCTCTGCATGACCCACGTCAGGAAGGATGTTGAGTTTAAGCTGGTCGAAAAAAGGCAGAGGTTCGAAGTCATTGCCCTTGAAGATGTGTATTCGTTCAACATCATTGTCCCTGGCGCTCCGGCGACCGGAAAAACGCTGGTGGGACCAATTGTCGGCATAGGTGTGCAGCGCTATCCCGAGTTGGATTAATTTCCGAGTTCTTTTTTCCTTCTTGACCGTGTTAATCTTGTCTGAGGCCTGTTGAATCAAGAGGCGGGCAAGGCTTCCATCGGGTACGCAGCAGTAATTATAACGTCCCGCTCCCTCGTATTTAAGAGAAGGAAGAAAATGAAACGATATGTATACTTTTCTTTGAACATCTTTGAAAATTCCAGTAATATATTCTATGCCCCGATGGGCAGTGCAAATGGGATCGAAATATTCTCCATCAACCCGTTTTTTAAAATCCAAGTCCGGCAAGTTTTTAATTCGTAGCGGCAGATATTCCACGGCGTCATCCGTATATTGGGATGCATAGGCTATGATCTGTGCATCTTCCGGTGAAAAACCGGATTTTTGAGTTAAAACTTTTATAAGACAGTAATGGAAATCTTTTTGCATTTTCTTTTCTCCTCGAGAAATTAACCGAAAAGCAGGCTAAATCCGGCTCAGGATAATATAAGAGGTAGAAGTAGATGGTATAAATTATATTGCAACAGGCATGCCAAAATTTAAACTGTTGATATTACAAACATTCAAATTTTTGAGCAGATTGGAGTGCACAGTTTTCTGTGCAGTGGTGCACAGATTATTGGGCACTCTATGGATTTTATTGGTTGCTTTTAACGATTTAGGATAAGTTTTAAAGGAGAAACCGAGAAATATCAGAAAATATAACATCAGAAACATCAACATCCTTCACGCAAGCTTTTGAATCGCCGAAATGTTATAGGGATTAACAAATTTATTATTTTTGATTACACTAGAAACAAACTCATTCTCTCGAGTCGCGACGAATAGGTGAACATGATTACAATTGATGGCAGTCAGAAATCAGGTTCAGGAACGATAGTCAGAGATGCCGTTCCTTTTTCGGTCTTAACAGGACAGGAACTTTTTCTTACCAATATCAGGGCCAATCGCCCCAAACCCGGCTTGAGGGCGCAGCATCTGCGGGGGGTTGAAGCGTCCGCTCACATTTGCCGAGGTGAGCTGGCGGAAGCGACAATCGGTTCGAAAGAAATTCGA
>JARRRC010000267.1:1189-5307 GCA_037381105.1 Desulfobacterales bacterium | reverse complement strand
ATTCTCAAAGAGGGTCCGGTATCTTTCAAACCAGCATCGATTCGCTAAAAAAGCTCAACACCATAGGATACGGCAGAGAAGGCTCAGGTCTTGAGCTGAACCTGGTCTCCAATCCCACCGGCGCGTTTCTTCCGCCTTCTCAAGCAGAAACGGAAAAGAGATTCCGTCGGGTGATGGAAAGAAAATGGGGTATTGTGTTCAACAATTTTTATAGTTTCGCCAATGTGCCTCTCGGCAGATTCCGTCAATGGCTGGTTGCAACGGGAAATCTGGACGGTTATATGAAAAAGCTTTGTTCGAGTTTCAATCCTTGTGCAGTGGAAGGCTTGATGTGCCGATCACTGGTTTCTGTTTCTTGGGACGGTTATCTTTACGATTGCGACTTTAATCTTGCCAAGGGAATTTTTATGGATCGGCGTAAAATTCATGTATCCGAGATGCCGGGTCCTCCGGACATCGACAGCCGTATTGCAACGGCCGACCATTGCTACACCTGCACCGCCGGTTCGGGGTTTACGTGAGGGGGGGCGATCGAAGCCTGAGTTTCAGGAAAAAATATGATATAAGTTTCACCGCTTCAGGTATGATTAAAACAAAAAAGTATCGGAGAAAACGAAAACCATGGACCCAAAAGAATTTATAAAACAGATTGAGGTTGGCGGCAAGGTTTACAACGTTTCGGATATCACGCTGCTGGAGAAAAAAGGGATCGCCGATGTTCAAAGGCTTCCGTTTTGCATTAAAATTTTGGTTGAAAACCTCTTGAGAAAACTGGACTTTCGAACGGTAAAGGAAGAAGACTTGATGAATATCGCTCACTGGCGGAAGCAGTATGACCGGCCCGTTGAGATACCGTTTCATCCGGCCCGGGTGCTGATGCAGGATTTTACCGGTGTGCCGGCTGTGGTGGATCTGGCTGCCATGCGGGATGCGGTAAAAGATCTTGGAAAAGATCCCATGAAAATCAATCCGCTGGTTCCGGTTGATTTGATTGTCGATCACTCCGTCCAGGTGGATTATTACGGAACAAAAGATTCCTTGGAAAAGAATGTCGCCAAAGAGTATGAAAGAAACAGGGAAAGATATGCACTTTTGAAATGGGCTCAAAAAAGCTTTGATAATTTCAGGGTCGTTCCGCCGAATTCCGGAATATGCCACCAGGTGAACCTCGAATATATCGGGCAGGTGGTGATGACCCGGGAGTCAGGTGGTGTCCGGTCGGCTTATCCGGATACTTTGGTCGGCACCGATTCGCATACCACCATGATCGATGGTGTCGGCGTGGTGGGGTGGGGGGTCGGCGGCATAGAAGCGGAAGCTGTAATGCTGGGACAGCCGTATTATATGTCGATTCCCCAGGTCGTGGGCGTCCGTCTGGTAGGAGAGCTCAGGAAAGGCGCGACAGCCACCGATCTTGTGCTGATGATTACCGAACTTCTCAGAAAGCACAATGTGGTGGAAAAGTTTGTGGAATACTTCGGCCCGGGAATAAAGAAGCTAACGGTTCCCGACAGGGCCACCATATCCAACATGACGCCGGAATACGGTGCCACCATCGGATTTTTTCCGGTTGACGAAAATACCATTGAATATCTTAATCTGACCCACCGGGGAAATCGGGCCGGTCTGGTGGAAACCTTCACCCGGGCATTGGGGCTTTTTTATGTCGGGGATGAAACACCGGAATATACCCAGGTTCTTGAGGTGGATCTCTCTTCTATTGTGCCTTGTGTCGCCGGTCCGTCAAGACCGCAGGATAGAATTGAATTGCCGGATTTAAAAAAGAAGTTTGCCGGAGCATCGGTTTTAAAACCCGTTGATGATAAGGTGTGTTCGGTAAATCTCGACGGGAAAACGGCATCCATCGGAAATGGAAGCATTGTTGTTGCCGCTATCACCTCGTGCACGAACACCTCAAACCCTTTTGTTCTGATCGGTGCAGGATTGCTGGCGAAAAATGCCGTCGATAAGGGGTTGAAGGTTCCTGATTTTGTGAAAACGTCCCTGGCGCCGGGATCAAAAGTGGTGATTCGATATCTTAAAGATGCCGGCCTGATGCCGCACCTTGAAAAGCTTGGATTTCATCTGGCGGCTTTTGGTTGTACAACCTGTATCGGAAACAGCGGCCCGCTGCATCCTGAAATCGAAAAGGCCATTTCCGAATACGATCTTACCGTGGCATCGGTACTATCAGGAAACCGGAATTTCGAGGCCAGGATTCATCAGAGCATTCGGGCTAATTTTTTGGCGTCCCCCATGCTGGTTGTCGCATTTGCTATTGCCGGACGGATCGACATCGATTTGACAATGGAACCATTGGGATACGATTCGAAAGGTTCGCCGGTTTATTTGACAGATGTCTGGCCGGACGACGATGAAATTAGAAACCTGGTGAATACCCATGTTAAAAATGAGTTCTTCCAGGAAGAATATGGAAAAATTTTTGACGGTGATCGATTCTGGAATTCGCTGGATGTCGCGGAAAGTACGACATTTGATTGGGATTCCAAATCCACCTATATTAAAAAACCGCCTTTTTTTGAAGATTTCAGTCTGGATCAGTTCAAAACTTCGGATGTGAGCAGTGCCTATGCGCTCCTACTGCTCGGCGATTCTGTAACCACGGACCATATTTCTCCGGCAGGCGCGATACCCGCCGAGTACCCGGCCGGAAAGTACCTTATCAATGAAAACGTTATGCCGGATGCATTTAATTCATATGGTTCTCGAAGGGGGAATCACGAAGTCATGATGCGAGGGACATTCGGCAACATCCGTATCAAAAACAAACTGGTGTCACCCAAGGAGGGAAGTTTTACGATCAAGTTTCCGGACAAATCCGAAATGTTTGTTTATGATGCGGCCATGAAATACCTTTATGAATCCAGGGCTCTGGTTGTTTTGGGCGGCAGGGAATACGGCACGGGATCCTCCAGGGACTGGGCCGCCAAGGGCACGGCGCTTCTGGGTGTGAAAGCGGTGATTGCATCGTCTTTTGAACGGATACACCGGAGCAACCTGGTTGGTATGGGCGTTTTGCCCCTGGTTTTCAAAAAGGATGAAACCGCTGAGACCCTGGGGCTGGATGGTTCAGAAATGTTTTTCATCAGCGGAATCGAACATATGCATCCCGGGAAGGTTTTGTCTGTCAAAGCAATCAAAGAAGATAACCAGGAAGTTCATTTTGACGTCATTTCCCGGCTGGATACCGAGGTGGAAGTCGATTACTTTCTAAACGGCGGTATTTTGCAGTATGTGCTTCGCAAAATTGTGTCTGGATAATAAAAAATTATCTAATGGAACACCTGAAAACTTTATATTAAAAATGATTTCAAAAACAAATTGAAAAGGAGAACGTCATGCCGGAAGGCGATACCATCGACATCTTAAAACAGGCCATTTTGCTGGAACGAAGGGGAAAGACGTTTTATGAAAATGTTGCTGAAAAGGCCGAGAATAAAGCGGTTCGGGAAGTATTTGATATGCTTGCAAAGGAAGAGGAAAAACACATTCAAACCCTGTCCGAGCAGTTCAACGTCTATCACAAAAAGAAAAAATTTATCCACGGCAGTCTTCAAGACAAGGAGAGCAGCGTGGCATCCAAGGTCTTGACCCGGGAAATCAAGGAGAAAATTTCGGCGGCCGGTTTTGAAGCCGCTGCAATCTCGGCCGGTATCGCCATGGAAGAACGCGCCATTGAGCTTTACGCAAAAAGCGCGCAAACAGCCTCCGATCCAGTGGCCAAATCCTTGTATGAATGGCTTGCAACCTGGGAGCGGGATCATTTGAATATGTTGTTGGATATCGACGACGCTTTAAAGGAAAAAATATGGTTTGATAATCGTTTCTGGCCTTTTTAATGTCCGGACGATGCTTGACAATGGATTTTTCGGTGTTACACATAACACATGGCGTTTTGATGAAAAGAATATAAAAAGGAGGGACATATTATGGCCTATACCTGTAAAAATTGTGGTGCGGTGGCAGATGCCCCCGGACATTTGTGCAATCCCTGCGGCGATGCGGAAAATTGTAGCTTTTGCGGTGCTGCAAAAGTAGATCCCAAACACATGTGCAAGGATAAATTGTCCGCCATGAAGTATGTTTGCGAAGCATGC
>JARRRC010000267.1:0-1113 GCA_037381105.1 Desulfobacterales bacterium | reverse complement strand
TTCGCAAGGAGAAAGGAGAAGCAACACCATGCGAACTGTTGAACAACTCTTACATGTTAAAGGGAGCGACATCTGGTCTATAGCGCCGCAGGAAACAGCGTTCCACGCACTACAAATAATGGCTGAAAAAAATGTAGGGGCGCTGCTGGTTATGGAAAAAGAAAAAGTGGTCGGCATTTTTTCTGAACGCGATTATGCCCGCAAGGTCATCCTGAAAGACAAGTCTTCAAAAAATACATCTGTGAGCGAACTGATGACACGGGAGGTCGTCTATATCGATGCCGCTTCTATTCTTGAAGAAAGCATGGCATTAATGACCGCCAAACGCATCCGTCATTTGCCGGTTTTAAAAAATAATCAGCTGATCGGCATTGTTACGCTTGGCGATGTCGTAAAACAGCTCATCTCCGACCAGCAGTTTGCCATTCGAGAACTGGAAAAGTACATCACCGGTGGTTAGAATGAATGCTCCTCATTACACCCGAAGACGTATCTCAATCCGATATGCATCCTTTTAAGGATTGCAAGGCTCAATATCTTTTTCATTTCGGCCAGCACAATATTACTTCTATTTTCTACCCGAATTCAGGCTTTATCCAATGTGTCCGATACGAGCTTTTCGATCATCGCTTCATCGGGAATAAACGGAAGCGTGATGTGATTCTGTTCCGGGTAATCCAGATTGTACGTTTTGCCGGTTTCAATGGCGTTTTTGTTTCTGGCCCAGGCTCTTCGGGCAACACCGCCCATGACGTCCCACGGGATAGCTCGCCGGATAATATCATCCACATGGTCGCTTCCGTCGAGAACCAGACCAAAACCGCCGTTAACGGCTTTCCCGATACCCACGCCGCCGCCGTTGTGCAGTGAAACCATGCTCATGCCCCTTGCGGCATTTCCTGCAAAACAATGAATTGCCATTTCGGCCATGATGTTGCTGCCGTCTTTGATATTGGCGGTTTCCCTGAAAGGTGAATCGGTTCCGCCTGTGTCGTGATGATCCCGGCCCAACATAACGGGACCGATTTCTTTTTTTCGGATCATATCATTGAATTTCAGGGCAATTTTCATTCTGCCGGGAGCGTCCTGATATAGGATCCTGGCCTGAGTTCC
>JARRRC010000266.1:0-8967 GCA_037381105.1 Desulfobacterales bacterium | reverse complement strand
GTATGGTGACGACACCCGGTTTCCGGTCTATCCGTGTATACAGCCGAATGTAAGGTTTTGGACCCAGGTTTACACAGAGTATCCAACGACACAGGGCATTCTCCATGACAGCGAAAACCTGAATGTCATCTATGAAGTTATCGAACTCATACATCCCGACAAATACCATGCAAAAAGAATCAATGAAAAGCGGATCAATGCTGCAAAACATAAGTATAGAATCATTTTAAAAAAATTATCTCAAAACCCTTCGGCATCCGACGACGAGGCAAAGCGTATCGCCGCTCTGTTCGGTGAGGAAGGAAGCCGGGCCGCCTTCCGAAAGGCGATGTACAAAATCCGTTGTCAGGTCGGTCAAAAAGACCGTTTTCGTGAAGGGATTATTCGATCCGGAGCATACATCGACCAAATGAAACAGATGTTCCGTTCATATGGACTTCCAATCGATCTCGTCTATATTCCCCATGTTGAATCTTCCTTTAACCCCAGAGCTTACAGCAAACGCGGCGCCGCCGGGATATGGCAATTCGTTCGCGAAGCCGGGAAGCGAACAATGACCGTGGGGTATGCATTAGACGAACGATGGGATCCCATTCGGTCATCAGAAGCCGCAGCGCAGCTGCTCAAAAGAAGCTATGAAAAATTTGGATCATGGCCCATGGCGATTACAGCCTACAATCACGGAATTGCAGGGGTATTGAAGGCAAAATGGAAAAAAGGCACCTATGAAAATATTTTTAAATATTACAAAGGGAATCGTTTTCGATTCGCATCGAGAAACTTTTATTCGGAATTTTTGGCCGCCCGTGAAGCTGCGACAAACCGTGAAAAATACTTCGGGGACATAGTTCCCGATCCGCCCGCTGACAGCCGAAAAATTTCGTTGGCCGGTTATGCTTCCATAAAAGATCTTGCCCGTTATTTTGATGTGGACATCGACATACTGGCCCGCCTCAATCCGTCTTTGCGCCCTCCGGTCTTTAAAGAGCAAAAGTATGTCCCCGCAGGATATGCACTCCGTCTTCCCGCCGGTGCCCTTCAAAAACGAACCGGTGATTCCATGGAGATACCTCCGGAAATGTATAAGACCGGACAGAAATCGAGCCGCATTTATCGCGTCAAAAAAGGCGACAGCATCACAAAAATTGCCGAAATGAACGGAATCAGCGTCACCGACCTGTTCGTTGCCAACAAGCTCAATTCCAAGGGTACCATTTATGTCAACCAGAATCTGAGGTTGCCGTTGCCCGGAGAGGCGGCGGACCTGTCGGTACCGTCCTATACGTCTCCCACGAAAATCCATCGACAAAAAGTACAATCTTCCGAAACGACATCGGGTCCACTCTCTTCCTCGAACGAAGCCTTAATTCCGGCTTCGGAACTAGCGGTTGATCCGGACATGGTCAACGGAAATCTTCAGGTTGAACAGGTTATGAAACAAAAGGGCAAATCCATAGGAATCATTCAGGTCGAAATCGAGGAAACCCTGGGGCACTATGCGGAATGGCTTGAAATCCCGACAAGAATCATCCGAAATTTAAATCACCTTCCCTACGGCAGAACATTACGGCTGCATAAGAAAATAAAGATCCCCCTGGATAAGATCTCGAAAGCGCAATTTGAAGAAATGAGATTCGAATATCATAAAAAGATTCAAGAGGATTTTTTCAGTTTTTATGAAATCGAAGGGGTTCAGATTTATCAGCTTAAAAAAGGCGATAACATCTGGAGTCTGGGCAATGATACCTTTGACCTGCCGGTTTGGCTGATCAAGAAATATAATCCGGATATCGATTTTAATAATTTGAGATGGTCACAAAAAATAGTGGTTCCTGTTGTCAAAGAGATCACCGATACGGGTGCGACTGCTGTCCAGGAACCTTCTGCGGTTCCATTGGAAAATCTCGAATCCAATCCCCCGGCCAAAGGCTTTTGGACCTCTTTTCGTTATTTCTTGATCGTCATGATTCTGATTAGCGCAATCGCGGCCCTCCTTTATCCGATGATCCGCCTTCAACTGATGATCTTAGAAAGAATTAAAGCGCTGTCCGAGTTGACCAAACATTTGTACGCATCCAAAAAAGATGACGGCGATGGGAAGTCCGTTCAGTTGAAGCTGATAAAAGGGAAAAAATAAACTCCTTTTCTTGACCGGTTTTCTTATTTAGGATAAGGTCTTTGCATGGATCCATATACTTTTGCAGGGCTGCCGGCATGCGGCGAAGTCAGCGGGTTGTCGGCAGACATCGCAATTATAGGCATTTCTCACGGGGTTTGCTATTCCGCAGGCGTACCCAGTCACTCGGTCAAAGCCCCTTTGGCGATTCGAAAAGCCGCCGAACGGTATGGGAAGATGATAGATCACTCTGATTATGATCTTGGCGGACCGCTTCTTGACAACAGTGACATCCGGGTTCTTGATTGCGGTGATATTCCCGGTGACCCCTCCGATCCCGACGGCAATCATAAACGTTCCCAAGAAAAGATTCGCGCCATTATTGATGCCGGAGCCGTACCGATCGTTCTCGGGGGAGATGACTCCGTAACCATTCCCTTTTTGCGGGCCTTCAAGGGTAAAGGGGTCTTTGCGGTGGTGCAAATTGATGCGCATATCGACTGGCGCCATGAAATTGACGGCATAACCGAAGGTCCCAGCAGCGCAATGCGAAGGGCTTCGGAAATGCCTTTTATTGATAAACTGATACAGGTGGGGATGCGCGGCGTCGGCAGCGCGCGTTTTGAAGAAATCGAGGCCGCTGAAACGTACGGGGCTGAGATCATCACTGCCAAAAACGTGCAAGACGGCGGCATTGATCGGATTTTAAGCTTGGTGCCGGAAGGGTCTGCCTGTTTGCTGACAATAGACTGCGATGGTCTCGATCCATCGATAATGCCGGCGGTCAAAGCCCCTATGCCGGGTGGACTGTCATATCGGCAGATTGTAGATTTACTGCATGGTCTCACGAAAAAAACCAACGTGTGCGGATTTAATTTGGTTGAATTTGTACCGGAGAAAGATCCCAACGGGTTGGCGGCGCTGACCGCGGCTCGTATTGTTTTCAATATGATCGGTGCCTTGGTCCGCTCAACATTTTTTATTAAAAATGGCTTGTAGCAACAAAAAGAGAAATGCGCTTACCATCCTAAAAACATAGCGGCAAGCGCATTTCCCGTTATTTATCGGACCAGAGCAGTGGTTCCCTTTCACCGGACTGCGAGAAGCCTTATAATTATGCTGCGCTGGCGTAAACACCTTTGTAATTCACATAGATGTCATAAATTCTTCTCTTAAGTGTCTTTATCCGCTTTGAATAGTCTTTATCGGACCATCTCGGCTCGCTGATTGAAAACAGGGCATTATTGAGATCATCAATCACATGTTCGATCGCTTCGCACCACTCATTGGTGCATACCCCGGCCATTTCCTTGGCTTCCTCAATATCTTTATCGAGCTTGTCGATAGAACTCTCGAGAGCCTCTAAGTATGTCTCCCAAGCCTTATTCATTTCAGAGTAGATATTATCTCTGGGCATGGACATATAATCACCCCCTTTAAATCCGAACTCCCCCGCTGCTTGTGGAAGGTTTCGCTTAAAGAAGCAATACGGGATGGATTGAAATAAAAGATCCCGAAAAAATATCTGCAGGAGTTCTATAAAATCGCAACACGATATTAATTCGAATTTTCAGTTATTAGAACCGGATATGGTTCAATATCGTTCCATATCACGTTAAATAAAACTAATGCGTAAGCCGTTCCCCGTCAAGTTAGACAGACACATTTTGAAAAAAATATTTGCCGCATGGTTTGACACAGTTGAAATTCGCGAATGTATCTGTCGCTTTTTAGGGTCTCAGACGCCCAGGTTGACTGTTTCAAATTTATAATTAATCTATGATTGTAATGGATTGCTTCAAAATGAAATAGATGTCTTTTAAAAAGGAACATATCATGGGAGAAAAAGAAGAAATATTAAATCTGCTGATGGAAATCATCGGAGAAGAAGGAAATTATTCGCGAATATGCCTCGATGGGGTTTGGCTTGAGTTGACTTTTCAAAATGATGATTTGACCCAGCTTCTTGTCTTCATGAAAAGGAGAAATCAATATGGATCACTATATACATTCTAATCATAATACGAAACAAATGATTAAAATACCTAAAGATCTGCCGATGTTGCCGTTGCGAAATACCATGGCTTACCCGTTTGCCATACTGCCGCTAGTTATCGGTATTCCCCGGTCCATAAAACTGATCGAAGACGCCTTGGATGGGGATCGATTGATCGGTTTGCTTGCCATGAAAGATCCTTCCATCGCCGAACCTCAACCGGACCGAATTTATAAGGTGGGGACGGTGGCAATGGTATCTCAGGTCACTCGGACATCCGGCAACATGCTTCAGGTGGTTGTTCAGGGAATTGAGCGCTTCAAAGTTGTAGACTGGCTTGAAACGGAGCCATACCTCAAAGCGAATATCGTTCTTTCACCCGATGAGGTGGAAACCGGCATTGAGTTGGATGCGCTTCAGCGAAGTTTGCGTGACTTGGCAAAAGAAGTTGTCGCACTTTCGCCTCATTTGACGGATCAAATGGGGGATTTTCTGAATCAGGTGGAGGATCCCCGTTATCTGGTTTACCTGGTGGCCGCCAATGCCGGTTTAAAAGTGGAAGATGGTCAGAAAATAATGGAGATGGACCGTCTTAATGAAAAATTGACGGTCCTGATCGCATACTTAACCCATGAAAAAGAGATGCTGAAGCTCGGCAAAAAGATTCAGTCAAATGCGAAGAAGGAAATTGATAAAACACAGAGAGATTACTATCTTCGACAACAACTGAAGGCCATTCAAAAAGAGTTGGGCGAAACCGATGAGACCCAATCCGTCATTTCAGAATATTTTGATAAAATTGAAAAAGCCGATTTGCCCGAGGAAGCGAAAAAAGAAACACATCGTGAATTGAAACGCCTTGAAGGAATGTCCCCTCAGTCTCCGGAATATTCGGTAATCAAAACCTACCTGGATTGGATGGTTGAGTTGCCGTGGAGTCTATTGAGTGAAGACCGGTTGGAAATTAATCATGCGCGCGTTGTTTTGGATGAGGATCATTATGATCTCCAGGAAGTCAAGGACCGCGTCATCGAATACCTGGCAGTTAGAAAGCTTATCAAAGATCGTGTGATTTATGACGAAACCGCCGAAAAATCAGATGTCGATGATGCCATGGGTGTCATCCTCTGTTTCGCAGGTCCCCCGGGAGTCGGAAAAACCAGCCTTGGGCAGAGCATTGCACGGGCACTCGGCAGAAAGTTCACGCGAATGAGCTTGGGAGGCATGCGGGACGAGGCGGAAATTCGCGGACATCGCCGCACCTATATCGGCGCCATGCCGGGCCGTATCATCCAGGCCATCAAACGATCAGGAACCCGTAATCCTGTTTTTATGCTGGATGAAGTGGACAAGGTCGGCAGTGACTGGCGGGGCGATCCGAGCAGTGCGCTTTTGGAGGTGCTGGATCCCGCCCAAAATCATGCTTTCCGTGACCATTATCTGGATGTGGACTTTGATTTGAGCAATGTTATTTTTATTACGACAGCCAATAACTTAGAGACCATTCCGCCGCCGTTGCGTGACCGGATGGAGATTATTCAGCTCGACGGCTACACCGAGTACGAGAAAATCCGAATTGCGCAAGGATTCCTCATTCCTCGTCAGTTCAGGGCCAACGGTCTGCGTGAAGATGAAATTGTTTTTATGGAAGAAGCCCTTGGAAAAATCGTTCGGGATTACACCCGGGAAGCCGGAGTGCGAAATCTGGAGAGACAGATCGGGGCAATCTGCCGCAAGGTCGCCGTAAAGATTGCAGCAGGAGAATCAACCTCCATAAAAATTACGTCTGAAATCGTTCGGGAATATCTGAAAAAGGAAAAATTTGAGT
This sequence comes from Desulfobacterales bacterium, assembly GCA_037381105.1. Taxonomy (GTDB): domain Bacteria; phylum Desulfobacterota; class Desulfobacteria; order Desulfobacterales; family UBA11574; genus UBA11574. Next base: position 3,027 of record JARRRC010000266.1, on the reverse strand, counting down.
CCGAATCCTCGGAAGCCATAGAAGTCCCCGGAATTGCTACCGGTCTGGCAGTGACAAGAGCCGGCGGCGACATTATATTTATTGAGGCCACCCGAATGAAGGGCAGCGGCAAGTTTATACTAACCGGTCAACTGGGTGATGTGATGCGTGAAAGTGCCCAAATTGCTTATAGTTATGTTCGTTCAAAAGTCGACGGAAAAAAGGTCGATCCCAAGATGTATGAACAATCAGATGTCCATGTTCATGTACCGGCCGGTGCTATTCCAAAAGACGGCCCGTCCGCGGGTATCGCCATGGTCATGGCGATCACGAGTCTGTTCACCTGCCGGCCGGTTGACAGCAGCATCTGCATGACGGGCGAAGTGACATTAAGAGGTCGCGTTATGCCGGTAGGAGGCGTTAAAATGAAAATTCTGGCCGCACACCGGGCAGGACTCACAACGGTTATTTTGCCCAAACGAAATGAACGCGATCTGGACGAATTACCCGATGAAGTGCGAAAGGATATGAACTTTCTGCTCGTCGAACGAATCGATGAAGCACTCAAAGCCGCATTGCTGCCCTGCAAAACACAGACCGCAAAGCCGGATGTTGAAAGAGAGGAAATCGGAACACCGGATGTGTCCATCAAGAAAGCGCCGGCGCAACCGGAGGTGAACTTGCACTAAATACCGGTCTCTTGACAAATGACATGTTCGTTAACATGTTTAATGTGTAGTGCAACATGTGCGCTATAATCATCTTACGAGATTTTCAATTCTAAAAGGTGACCTCATGAATGAGGAAAAAGAAGAAAATAACGAATGCATCAGCCGCAAAACCGGTTCTAATGAGGACCCCAGTCTGTGTTGCTGCTATATTCTCGATCCCGACGGCAGATATATAGATCCGTGTTACCGGCCGGCAGCCGACTGCTGCTGAAAAAATGCGCTGACACCGGTCTCGGAAAATGTCGTCTATGGGTAATTCCGGCCCGATAATACTTTGATGGGCCGGTGTTCTCTCATCGCCAGCGCACCCGTGTGGAGGTAAAATTATGGAAAATAAAATTTTAAATAAGGCAAAAAAGTGTTGTTCACATGAACATGATCGACTCGTGGAAAATCTTTCCGCTTGCGACACCCAGTTTGAAACTCCGGCCGAACGACACCGCTGTTATCGCGTTGTCGCGAAAAGGAGCGGCCGTCGTTCCAAAAAATGCATTATCGGTGAATAACTTAAGTTTCGCATTCTTTATTTTTTAATTGTAAGTACACATAAAAATTTGTTAACATAATCGAAAGAGCCCAAATGTCTCCAAGGAAAGGCGGGATCGGGTGACAAAGATTGCGCTCACAGGCATTAAACCGACCGGTACTCCCCATATCGGCAATTATTTGGGGATGATAAAACCGGCCCTCGAACTCGTTCAACGTTACCAAACATTGTACTTTATTGCCGATTACCACGCCTTGACAACCGAACGGGATCCCGAAAAACTGAAACGGCAAACATACGAGGCAGCCGCTGTATGGCTGGCTCTCGGGCTCGATCCGGAAAAAGTCGTGTTCTTCCGGCAGTCGGATATTCCGGAAGTTTTTGAATTGACCTGGATTCTGGCTTGCCTTACCCCCAAAGGCCTTCTGAATCGGGCTCATGCATACAAATCTACCGTAGAAGAAAATATCCGTCAGGGGAAAAATACGGATGATAATATCAACGCCGGACTGTTTAGCTATCCGGTTTTGATGGCTGCCGATATCCTGTTGTTCGGGACCCATGTGGTCCCGGTAGGTCAGGATCAGAAACAACATGTCGAAATCGCTCGAGATATCGCGTTCGGCTTCAATTCCCATTACGGAAAAGTTTTCACGATGCCGGAAGTAATGACGCGAAGAGATGTAATGAGCGTACCTGGCGTGGATGGACGCAAAATGAGCAAGGCCTACCGGAATACCATTCCAATATTCGCAAATGATGAGGTGATCCGCAGACAGGTCATGGCTATCGTTACCGACTCGAAGCCGCCTGAAGCCCCAAAAGATCCGGAGACCAGCAACCTCTTTGTGCTGTATCGATATTTTGCTCCCCCAGAAGCGGTAAAGGAAACACCTTGAAAAATTCAAACACGGCCGCAGGACATATGAGACTTTGCTGGGTGATGCGCCGGCCATAGAGCGTATTCTAAAACAAGGGGCAGAAAAAGCCCGAGCAATTGCAAGGCCCATGTTGACCAAAGTACGCAGCAGTATCGGTATTGGCCAATAAGATCTGTAACATCTAAATGATCGTAAACAAAATAGGAAGAGTGTTTAGGGTGTAATTATCTGGGGTTCGGGTTGGTTTTCTAAACAGCTGCTGCATGGATCATCTTTGAAACAAATCAATTTGCTATTCACTATTTACTATTCACTATTCACTATTTACTATTTGCCATTTACCATTTACTATTTATCATTTGGTCCAAGTTCTTTCAGGAAAAATTCTAACCCTATCTCAAGTCGTCAATTTTCGAGAAGATAAAATCTACCAAAAACCGTGAGAGTTATGGAGGGTATACCTATGGGAAAAAATGTGGCCCAAAAATTGATTGAAGCCCATCTGGTCGATGGAAGCATGCAACCGGGAAAAGAGATCGGCCTTAAAATCGATCAAACCCTGACCCAAGACGCCACCGGAACCATGGTTATGCTTGAATTTGAGGCAATGCAGATTCCGCGAGTGAAAACAGAGATTTCAGCTCAATACGTCGATCACAATTTGCTGCAAACCGATTTTAAGAATGCCGACGACCACTTGTTTTTATGGAGTGCATGTCAAAAGTTCGGTGTCTGGTACAGCCGGCCGGGAAACGGGGTGAGCCATCCGGTTCATATGGAACGGTTCGGGGTTCCGGGGAAAACGTTGCTGGGTTCTGACAGCCATACCACGTCAGCCGGATCGTTGGGCATGCTGGCAATGGGGGCAGGCGGCCGGGAAGTCGCCATGGCCATGGCCGGAGAACCCATCTATATCAAACTGCCCAAAATCATGGGGGTTCGGCTCACA
>JARRRC010000265.1:4893-5622 GCA_037381105.1 Desulfobacterales bacterium | reverse complement strand
CAAAAATTGTCAATAGAAAAATGAATTGACAGGGTTAACTCTGAAGCTGATTCAGCCGGTAATAAAACCCCTGAAGCTTCATCAATTCTACATGATTTCCGGTTTCAATGATTTGCCCTCTATTAAGAACGATGATTTTGTCGGCGTCTCGAGCTGTTGAAAGTCGGTGTGCAACAATAATCGATGTCCGGTTGGACATCAGTTTGGCAAGGGCTTCCTGGATTTTCTTTTCGGTTTCCGAATCGATATGCGATGTTGCCTCGTCGAGAATAATGAGGTCCGGATGACTGGCAAAGGCTCGTGCAATGGATATGAGCTGGCGCTCTCCGCTTGAAATGGATGTTCCTCCCTCGGAAAGCACGGTATGAACACCGTCAGGCAATCGATTGATAAATGTTTGACAGTTTGAATCCTTTAGAATCTGTTGAAAAACGGTTTCCGAAATGTTGTGTCTTCCCAGCGTTATATTTTCTCGAATGGTTTCAGAAAACAAAAAAGGGTCCTGCATGACCAGCGCCATTTTGGATCTTAACTCCGAGACGGTTCGTTTTTTGATATCAATTCCGTTCAATAAAACCTTTCCGGACGTCGGCTCATAAAATCGGGTAATCAGATTAACAATCGTCGTTTTCCCTGCTCCCGTGGGCCCGACCACAGCAAAGGTCTCACCCGCTTTTATGCTAAAAGAAATATTTTTAAGCACGGGTTCATTTTTAACATATTCAAAAA
>JARRRC010000265.1:0-4843 GCA_037381105.1 Desulfobacterales bacterium | reverse complement strand
GTTCGAAAATCGATATCCAAGACCGGTTGTTGAATGGTCTCATTACTGTCTAAAATCAGAAATATTCTTTCAGCCGATGCCATGGCGTTTTGGAGAATGTTGTATTTTTCAGCGATGTCCCTGATGGGCCTGAAAAACATTTTCATGTATGACAGAAACGCAACAAGGGCGCCAAGGCTTAAGGCTCCCGATACCACTTCGCCGCCGCCGTAAAAAATGACGACGGCAATCGCCGTTGCACCCAAGATTTCGATAACCGGCATAAAAACCGCAAAAACATGAATCTGTCTCATGCCGGCCAGGTAATTCTCATGGTTCAATTTTTTAAAACTCGAATAATTTTGCTTTTCTTTTAAAAAAAGCTGTATCACCTTGATTCCGCTGATGGTTTCAGAAAACCGTGTATTGATTTCCGCAATTTTTATTCTCAGTATCCGGTACGCTGCTCTGGCCTGACTTGAAAAATGGATGGAAGCATAAAGAACAAAAGGAATCACGGAAAAACAAGCCAGCGCCAGCTTAAAATTGATGCCTATAAGAACCCCTGCAATTCCCACCAGCAAAAAAAGATCCTTAAAGACAAATACAATCACGGAAGTAAAGAGCTCATACATGTTTTGAATGTCATTGGTGACCCGCGTTACCAATCGACCGACGGGATTGTGTGTGAAAAATGCTACCGTCAGGTTCTGGATATGATTAAAAAGCCGCAGCCGCAAATCATGCATCACCATCTGGCCGGCATATTCCATAATGAGCACCTGAACAATATTGAAAACAAAATATAAAATGATGATGACAAGAAAAAGAACGGTGATCCGGGTGACGCCGGAAAGATCATGTTCGCGCAAGACGGCAAGATCACTTTTATTGAGTTTAACGAGGTCGCGAAAATATATGCCGGCCTTCGAATCATGAACCCTAAAAAGATCGGGATATTTATGGACGATATTCTCGATTTTAGGATTGTTCATATCCGCCTTAAACGTCCTGAAGCTATCTTTAACGGAATTCGCCCGATTGTTTTTGACCGATTCCTTACCGGGGACAATATATCGATCAATGGCAATCTTCGTCACATAAGGCAGCGAAAGATCCAGCAGAGTGATAATGACAACCAAAACAATAGATATCAATAACAGGAATTTATAAGGTTTTGTGTATGGATACAGGCGGCGCAACAATTTGACATCATAGGGTTTGCCAAGTTGTTTTTCTTCAAAATATCCATAATCAATACGCATATTCTTCTTCTATCTCCTGGAGTCTGAATGTATTGGCATAATATTGATTATTTTCCATTAACTCGGTATGTGTGCCTGATTCTGCAATGCGGCCGCTGTCCAGCGTGATAATCTGATCGGCAAATCGAACCGCAGAAAGCCGGTGTGATACGATAATAACGGTCTTTTCCTCTGCCATGGACCGGATGGTATTGACGATCGCTTCACCGGTTTTAAGGTCAACTTGGCTGATAGGATCATCCAGAATCATGACAGGGGAATCTTTCAACAACATGCGGGCCAAGGCCACACGTTGTTTCTGGCCGCCGGAAAGGACGATTCCTTTTTCTCCGACAACGGTTTCCAGTCCGTCAGGAAAAGTGGCGAGGGTATCCGAGAAGCTTGCCCGTTCCACCGCCTGTATTAATTTCGATTCATTTGTTTTTTGGCTGTCAAAGGTAATGTTTTCCCTGATGGTCCCTGCAAATAAAAAAGGTTCCTGAGGCATGTAGGATATTATGGATCTTAAATTCCTGATTTGAATCTTGCGGATATCGATTCCGTCCAAAGTAATGCGTCCGCTCCTTACATCAAAAACCCTGGGAATCAGGCTCAAAAGCGTCGATTTGCCGCTTCCCGGAGAGCCGACGATCCCAAGAACACTTCCTGGTTTTATTTCAAGATCGATTCCGTCCAGCACCGGTCCGGCGGCGAGTGGATGAATCAACGGCCCATATGAAAAGGTAACGGCTTCAAAACAGATAGATCCTTTGACATGTTGAAGAAATACCGCTTCCGGACGATCATCGATTGACGGTTTTTCCTGGATGATTCTGTCAATTCTGTTCAATGATGCTTTGCCGCGCTGGATCAGGTTCGTCACCCATCCCAGCGCCATCATCGGCCAGGTCAGCAGGCCGAGATAACTGATAAACGCAACAAAATCTCCGGGGGTAATGGTAAACATTATGGTTTGCCGGCCGCCTAAAAAAAGGACCACGGCAAGACTTATGTTTGAAAAAAAGACCATCATCGGAGAAAAAGACCCCGTAATTCGAATAAGGGCCAAATTTTTTTCGACATACTCAATTGACGCCGACTCGATCCTTGACGATGCTTCTTTCTCGCGATTATAGGCCTTGATCATACGAATCCCTGCAAATCTTTCCCTGACGACCTCGGTCAGTTCCGAAAAAGCCCCTTGGACCTCACTGTAACCGCGATGCATCTTTTTACTGAAAAAACGGGCTCCGAAAACGATCATCGGCATTGGAATCAGAACAAAAAGTGTGAGCTTGAGGTTGATATAGACCATGAATCCAACCGCCGCCGTACCGAGAACGACGGCATCGGTCAATGCCACCATGCCCATTCCGGTGGCCATTCTGACATGCTGAATATCGTTGGTGGCATGGGCCATCAGGTCGCCGCTTTTGGCTTTGTCGAAATATGAAGCCGACAAGGTTTGGATATGGGCGAAAAGTCTGTTGCGCACGCCTTCTTCCACTCGTCTGGAGGTTCCGATCAGGCACCGTCTCCACAGATAGCGAAAAACGCCGATCAATATGGCGATGCCGACGATATAAAGCGCATAGATCAATAATGATTTGGTATTGATTCGGTAATTGGTAAGATCGTCTATGGCCCACTTGATAATGCGGGGGATGAAGAGCTGCAGAAAATCGACGGCGATCAGAAAGATAAGGCCTAAAATGATGAAAAGTCGCCTTTCCAGCAGGTACGGTTTTATTAAATAGAAAGATTTCATAATTTTCTCACAGTCAAAAACCTTTATATCAGAATCTCGTGCGGGTCAACCACCGTCGAAACGAATTCGATAGGCAAAATGTTTGATGCCGGGTTAAACGAATTTTAATGCAAATGCAAAGCTGCAACGATATCAAATGTGTTTGTCCTGTGATTGATTCGTCATTACATTGACTTTCATACCGGCTCTTGTTATGTTCAATGGTTATGGAATCCGGGAGCATCGTTGAATATATTGACCGCCAAAAAATAATGTGTGCGGTGGTTTTGGAAGTTAAAAATCAGAGGCTTAGACTTCTGACCGAATCCAACCGCGAAGTCAATCTTTCAGCCAACCGACTGTCCCATACGTGTAAAGCCCGCCTCGATTTATCCATGGGAAGAACGAAGATGGTTCATGCACTCAAAGAGATCGTTGCACGGCGCAATACGTTAATTAACAATATAGATATTAAAGAATTATGGGAAGTTCTAAATACGGAACAAGAATGGATCGATCTGGGTACAATGACGGAATTCTGTTTCCCGGATAATCCCAATGATGATCATGAATCCGCTGTAATCCGTGCTTTTTTCCAAAACAGACTGTATTTTAAATTTCACCATGACCGGTTTTTCCCGAATACTCAAGATCAGGTCGAACGAAAAATCACCCATGAAAAAGAAGTTGCTCGTAAAAATTTCATGATCCAGGAAGGCGGTGACTGGCTGGCAAACGTTTTAAACCATAAAGATCCCTTGATACCGGAGAGCAAGATTGAAATTGTGAACCTTATCAAATCGTTCTTTCTTTTTGGAAAAGAAATCAGAAACTACGACCTCGCAAAAGCAATACTTTTAAGGGCGGGTATAGACCCCGATGAAGAGGTCTTTAATGCATTGGTAAAGCTAAATGTTTTTGAGGAAAATGAAAATATCGATTTGTATCGATTCGGCATATCCACCGAATTCCCTCCCGAGGTGGATCAATACGCCGCCGCTCTTGCTGCTTCCAGTCGCGGTTTAGATCAAAACCGTCGAAAAGATCTAACCATGCTCATATTGTTGATGTCGGACACTTTGTCAACAAAGGGGATTGCGTTGATCAGGAGGCGCTCTCCCGGGGAAGCTCGATTTATATGCCAGATCTTAAAATTCCGATGTTGCCGACCTGTCTTGCCGAAGATCTCTGCAGTCTCAAAGCCGGCCAGCTTCGTCCGGCAATCAGCATATTTGCAACGATAGACAGAACCTACGATATAACGGGCTATGAAATCATGCCGAGCCTGATCCGCGTGTCGAAACAACTGACGTATTTTGACGTCAATATCATTGCGGACGAAAATGAGGAAATCATTATCCTTCGCAATATCGCTGAAAAATTCCGGCAGAACAGGATGGCCGCCGGTGCTGTTCAGATAACACTGCCGGATATCAATGTCTGGATCGGTGACGACAACGAAATCGCAGTGAACAAGATCAACAGGGAAAGTCCTGGAAGAATGCTGGTTTCGGAGATTATGATCATGGCAAACTGGTTAAAAGCCAGGTTTTTGGCAGAGCACCATATTCCTGCCGTATTCAGATCCCAGACATCGCCCCGTGAAAGACTCTATAAAGGCAATGAGGGGACACTCTTTCAAAACTGGATGCAACGCAAACTGTTAAGCCGTTTTGTTCTCAGTCCGAAACCTGAAAATCATTCGGGGTTGGGGTTGAACGCCTATGTTACCGCTACATCACCAATTCGGAAATATTTCGATCTTGCCACCCAACGGCAGATACGAGCGGTTCTGGGTTTGGAAAAACCTTCTACGCGTAAAGAAATCGATAATATCATTCAGATACTTGAACAACCCATGAGCCATGTCGCC
>JARRRC010000264.1:0-6791 GCA_037381105.1 Desulfobacterales bacterium | reverse complement strand
CTGTTTTGTCATCAATGGAGGCGAGATTCTTTTCATCTCCGGTCAACTCCGTGCGGCAGACCCCTTCATCCGGCAGACAGACAAATTTTATTTCTTTTACGTTTATTTTTTTCGGATAATAACTCTAGGAGAAGTTTTCGAAACCACAAAAAGATCGCAGGCATCACTGCCGTCAACAACCGACTTGGGCAATCCCCAGGCAGAGTTGATGAATATCGAGTCATCGGCCATGTCAACGGGATTGCGGGTATAGATGACACCGCCTGCAACGGCGCCCACCATACTCATGCATCCCACGCACATGGAAATATCTTCATCCCTAAATCCCCTGTTCAATCGGTAGGTAATGGCCTGAAGCGAGTATTTGCTGGCCAGTATCTCCTTATAAGCATGAAAAATGCTGTCAAAACTTACATTCAGCTCGCTCCGATACTGGCCGGCAAATGAACTCTCTCGCATATCTTCTCCCAAAGCACTACTCCTTAAAGCCAAATTGACTTTGCCTTTGGCGTCTGATTCGAGTTTATGATAAGCTTTTTTAACGGCATCTGCCAGATCATCGGGTATCCCGGATTTGATAATAAGCTGCTGGATTTCTGAACTCAGTGAAAAAAGCCATTCCATATGATCCACATCAGTGGATTGAAAACGCCGGTCAATTTCCGCCTGCAGGTCATTTTCTTTTATAAACTTTTCATAGGCAGCCGAAGTAATGACAAATCCCGTGGGGATCCTGATCTGCAGTTTGTTTTTTATTTCTCCGAGGTTGGCCATCTTGTTTCCTGCGAGATCGCTCATCCCCTTATCTACGGCATCAAGGGGTACCACAAGCCTTTCATCTTTCATCGATTTCTTCTGTGAAAGCAAATCGTCGATCTTTTGCTCAATATCATTAAATCGGCCATTGAGCTCCCCGTACTTGTCCCGGGTGAGTTTCTCAAGATTTCTTATCATCTTAAGAACATTGACGGAAACCGCCGTGCAACTTGCTCGGACAAAGGCCATTCCAAAAGGTTGTCCGGTCCCAAGGACTCTCTCCATATCAGCCATAATCTCGAGAGCTCTGTTATTGGCATTTAGCAGCAGCTTGAAACTGTGATACCGATCTTTGAATTCAATGCGGAGCTGTTCGACATCAGCTTCAGGTTTCGGCCTTTTAATAAAAAGCTTTCTAATTTTTTCAAACAGTGCACCCATAATTTCAAGTTCCGAAATTTCAGATGGACTTAGGCTACTTGAAAAAAAGGCTAAAAGCAAGGCAGGATGCCGTCTGCTTTCAGCCTTTTCAAACAGACAAATGTCAATTTGCATAACCCGAATATTTTATGAAAATTTTCGGGTTAATGTTCCAGCTTCAGCCCCCACCCTTCGAATATACACATAACTGCAAAACCATACCAGAGGGTATAGATAACATAAAATGCCAAAGAAAATAAGACAATAAAGGCGCGATCAGATATTTTCTGGGGCTCGATCCGGTAGTAGTTATAAGACGTCTCCACCGCTTTCTTTACAACCAAATCAACGGCTTTAGCTTCCTCAAAGTGTTTTTGCTTTTTTAAAACTTTATCCATCGCAAGGAGTGCCTGCCACCAATTAAATAGGACCTGTTTCTCGTTGTATCCGTATTTTGAAGAAATCGCCTGCCCCTCATTCATATACATTCTGTCTGCATCCGATAGGCAATTTGCAAGGATTTTCCCCAAATCTCCCTCAATTTTCAATCGGCTTCCGGATATATTGACCAATGCGCCGCCTTTCATAAACAAAGCGGCGGTCTGTTGAGCCTGTCTCTCGTCTGCCATTTCAATGGTCGCACTGACTGACCTTCCGGAAAACGGTTCTGTTTCCGCTTTGACTTTTGGAATGTAATAGGCTGACCCCTTTGAAATGGAGTTATATAGGTTGTCTAAATATTTCAGGCCGTTTTGTCCATTAAAGACCGGTGAAAAAATGACGATCAATATCACGACAAATCCGATCAATAATCCAAAGCCGCTGTAAAATTCTTTTTTATTATCTATCATGATTCAGCCTCCACACCTTTAAGCACCCGGATATTCATTAAAAACGTTCCGATTACCCATACCGCGAATCCCAATATTACGATAAAAAATGCCCATATGCCTATTTTTTCCAGTATCGCGCCGGTCCCTTTGGATATTTTGATGATATCCATGGCACCCAGTTTGGCCGGGAGCGCAAAGACACGGTTGACAAAGCCGGCGAGAACCGCCATGGCATAGAACCCGCGGATCGTGATGCCGTGAACAACCTTTGTCACAATTGCCCCTACCTGGATCCCCACCAAGGAACCCAGCAGCATTCCCATGGCGAGCGTGTAGAAAATAAAGCCGTAAATCGCGTACTGACTGATTGAGGCATATCCGGCGGTGAACACGATTTGAAAGATGTCGGTCCCCACCGTGGTCATAGAGGAGACGCCCAGAACATAAACAAAAATCGGAAATGTCAAGAATCCGCCGCCGACACCCATGATGGCTGCCGTAAATCCTACCAAGGCACCACTTAAGACCAGGAAGATCCACGAAATACTTCTCCCCTCCGGTGTAAGATCATAATCGAATTTGACTTTTGGCGGAAGATTTACAGACTGAAGCTTTTTGGGAAGGTTCCCCATTTCCGCGCCTTCAACTTTTTTGCCATGGAGATCCCTTCCGTGAAATTCCTTACGTTCGGCCTTTTTGGCCTTGAGAAAGTCGGTCATGGCATAACTTCCCAAAAAACCGAGCATTAAAGAATAAACGGTGGTGATAAATGCGTCACTGAGAATGGGATTGATGGCATATAATACGCGATTAATAACGCCGCCGACGGTGGCGCCGACGATGGCGCCGATTAAAAAGACCATTGCCAAAGCCACAGACACATTCCCCAGTTTCCGGTGGATGACGCTTCCCATGATGGCTTTTGCAAAAATGTGGAACAGATCGGTTCCCACCGCCAAAATACCTTTAACACCGGCGCTCATCAGGGCGGGAGCAATGATAAATCCTCCGCCGGCACCGATGCAGCCGGTGATCAACCCGGCACCCATCCCGATGAGAATGGAGACGACAAATATGCTTGTGCTGTAAAACGCAGGGCTGTAAGCCTTTTTGCCGCCCAATAATTTCGGCAGCGCATCGCCGATCTGGTCTGCAAACGCCATACCTCCCAAGATAATGGGTATGGTCAGCAAACCTAGAATCAACAATCGTTTTTTATCGCCAAAAATGGTATTGGATACGCCAATCTCCCACCGTGCATGGGCTTTGGCGCCCATCATCATAAATTGTCCCCATTGTTTTAAAAAGTTCACGTTTATATCACTCCTTTCTTTTGATCCAATCGTTTGAGGTTCCCAAGTTTTTCAATTTTTTGTTTCTGAATGTTTCTTTTTTTAAAAGCATCCTGAAGCTTGAACAAAAGCTCATCGAAATCGGCCGGTTTCATAAGATAATCAAAAGCACCCGATTCCATGCCCTCGATGGCCGCTTCTATGCTGGCGTGGCCGGTCAGCATAATAACTTCCATCAAAGGATCTATTTTCTTAATCTCTCTTAACGTATATATACCTCCGATACCCGGCATTCTAACATCCAGCACCACCACATCTGCCGGATGTTTTTTCAAATACTCGAGCGCCTCCTCGCCGCTTCCAACCCCCACAACATCCACGCCGCGTTTTTTCATACGTTTCATCAGCGTTTCCAAGAAATCGATTTCGTCGTCCACAAAAAGAACTTTAAGTGCTTCCAACTTCATCACCTCCCAGGTGAAATAACTTTTTGTATTTTTTCGATAAGATCCTCAAGGTCACAGGGTTTTGTCAGGTAATCCGAAGCGCCGAGTCGAATACCGTCCCTGGCCGCTTCTTCGGATCCGTGCCCTGTAAGCATAATAATGGGAAGATCAGGAACGATTTTTTTAAAGATTTTTAAAACTTCTATTCCGTCCATATCCTCCATCTTTAGATCCAGGACCACTGCATCGAAGTCCGTCTTCCTCAAAGCCTGCAAGGCATCCTTGCCGCTGTAAGCCTTGGTAACTTCAATGTTCCGTTTGGACATCCTTTTTGAAATCACGTCTAGCTTTCAGGCGAGTCCTGCACCGGGAGACGGATGTAAAACGTGGTGCCTGAACCCATAGCGCTTTTCACATCTATTCGCCCCCCCATTTTTTGAATGATTCCGTAACAAATGGATAATCCAAGACCGGTTCCTTTTCCCACCGCCTTGGTGGTGAAAAACGGCTCGAATATTCTGGAAAAATTGGCTTCCGGGATTCCGGGTCCGGTGTCTGAAATTTCAATAACAATAATACGTCCTTCAAATTCAAAACGGGTGGATATTGTTAACTCACCCCCTTGGTTTTCCATGGCATCGATGGCATTGTTGATCAGATTCAAAAGTACCTGTTGCATTTCCGACTGGGCAAGATACGTGGCGGGAAGATCTTTTTGAAAATTCGTATGAATTGAGATTTTGGCGTACTTTGCCCTTTGTTCCGAAAGCGCGATCAGTTCTCTGATCAAATCGTTGATATGGGTATTTTGAACCCTGAAATCTGTTTTTCTTGCAAAACTCAGCAGCTTGTGCGTGATTTCCTTGCAACGCCGCCCCTGGGTTTTAATTTGATTTAATGCCCTTTCAAATTCATCCAGATTCTCGCTATTACGGAACTCCTCTTCTTCCAGCAAATCTTTTATCCAGCCGGCCTCTTCCACCATAATGGCCACGGGATTGTTGATTTCATGAGCGATACCTGCGGCCAGTTCACCAACAGATGCCAGTTTACCGGTTTCTATGATCTGTTTGTCCATCATTTCCTTTTCTTGGTCAGCAATGGAAATACGATGGACCATCCGCTTCGACAGAAAGAGTGCGGCAAAAACAATTCCAAAAGCACCAAACACCATGATCATCACGGCTACGATAATCGCCTTGTAAAAATCCAGATATGCGTCACGATGATTCTGCTGATAAACCAGAAGCCAATCCCCATCTTTTAAAAAAGACGTTACGTAGATAATTTTTTTACCCAAATCATCCTTTCTTTCTACGATATGGACTTTTTGCGGATCATCTTCCTTGATATTCAGAAAGTCTCGATAGGGTTCATTTTTTGGGGCAATATCAAAAAAGGGTTTGGTTTGAAATTTTCCTTCTCTGTTAAGAACATAGGCAAATCCTGTTTCTCCGATGCGTATGTTTTTAACAAAATCATTAAACGCCACAAAATCAATGGTTGCCCGTAAAATCCACGGATCGCCCATCCAGTTATCTTTCACTGCTACAATGAAATGGGGTAATCCCCGAAGTCCCAGAAAAACGTCACTGATAAAATATCGCGTTTTCATGGCCTTTTTAAACCAGTCCGCCTCAAAATATAATGCTTCTCCGAGTCTGAAGGGACCGGCATACGCCACCTGGAGTCCCTGTGCATTCACAACACCTAAGTCTACGAAAACAGGACCAAAAGATTGCTGCAGCAGATCCAGCCTATCCTGAAGAAATGACGCATCTTTCAACTCATCGAAACAAAAGGTTTCCGCCAGAAATCGGATGTCTCCCAGCTTTTCCTTTAAAAAATTATCGATGGTCTGTTTATGCTTGAGCACCAACTCTTGAAGATGAGCTTCTACTTTTTCATGATATGATACGTGGAACCGATAGAGAATAATACTTCCCACCAGGATCAAAGGGGTAAATGAGACAATCATGACGGTCAGGATCATTTTCCGGGTTAGAGATCGATAATAGTCACTTTTTTGATATTTGGGCTGCTTCATATCCGGACATCTCTGATTATTTTTTTAATCATCGGGGATCTCGAACTTCTTTGAATTCGATTTCTTCAAAATATCCCAGACCACTTCTTTCAAGGTTTCGCTGCTGCTTCCTTGTTTTGGAACAAACGCTGCTTTACTGATATGCGAAGTGGATTCGAGATATTCAAGAAGATCACCGTGAATGACGCAGGGCAGCGTTGGAATTCGATCTTCTAAACTCTTGAATAGATTGAACTGATTGACACCCGGCATATCCGGATCAATAATAACGAGATCGATGGATGCGGAGCCGTATATCAGATCCGTTAATTCCTTACCGTTTTTTGCGAGTTGAACGTTGTAGCCTTCGGATTGAAATTCCCGCTTTAAAAAATTTCTGATATGCGGATTGCGATCAACAATCAGTAAATTGAATTCTTTTTGCATCAGCCCTTCTTGTCCATCATGGAAAAGTAACTTTATCAAAAACTGAATTTAAACTAGAACCGATCTCAAAAATAAGATTAGGGTTTAGGGCAAGGCGCGAAACGGTGAAGAAGCGGGGCATACAGGTAGTATGTGAGCATTTTGAACCGGTTCGCAACGCCGCCATGGACTCTTAGATTGTTTTTGAGACAGGTTCTAAAAAGTTTCTCTAGTGGTTTCTCGCCGATCTACCATATATAATAGTCGTGCTTTCTCTTTCAGTGCTTCCTTGAGTCTATTGATCTTGAATCGATCGATCCCATACATGCGAATATACACTCGGCGAAATCCTTCCGGAACCATGTCGTAAGATGTCAGGATACTTCCCATACGCCCCCCGTATTCCCGAATGACATCCGTCACTTCCTTTATTGAGCCCGGTCGATCTTCCACCTCGTGCACTTCCACCTGATGCTTATCCCAGAGCTTGTCAACAAACTTGCTATACCAGATAACGCGATTGATTCTCATGCAGTAGACCTCGACGTCGTGATTCGATTATACTCTGCCTATGGTCTTCTTGCAAGCCGAT
>JARRRC010000263.1:0-4194 GCA_037381105.1 Desulfobacterales bacterium | reverse complement strand
TCTTTTTCGGCAAGGAACGCCTCTACCGCTTCCTCATCGAATTCATCGGCTTCACGTTCAATGACGCGAAGTGCTCCGGTGGGACATTCTCCCAAACAGGCCCCGAGCCCGTCGCACATTTTGTCGGCGATCATTTTTGCTTTGCCGTCCACAATTTCAAGGGCGCCTTCGGCGCAGGAGGGAACACACTGGCCGCATCCGTCACACAATTCTTCGTCGATTTCAATTATTTTTCGCAATACTTTCATAATTAATCCTTTATGCATTTGATTTTATTGTCTAAAAACCCATAAGCGTTCGCGGTGTATTTTTCCCCGTGTAACGATATTGGCGGAGTGGCTTCGTCATTTCAATGACTTAGCAGTGGGGGAGACCGCGGCTCCCGCATGTTATTTTGCGGGAGAACGCGGAGGGGGCAGGAATGCCACCGCCGCTAAGTCATTGAAATGACCAGACACGCAGATACCCGAGAGAAACGGGGAAAAACACTCCGCGAAGGCTTAGAACGAATCTGTTTGTTCGGGATCATTCTGCCGCAAAGATACATCAATTCAGCAACACCCTTTTTGCTTCTTCCCGACCGCTGTCGGTTAAAAAAGATTTATCGATGATCCTATGGACTCTGTCGGTATCCATAGGGCTTTTTTTCTGTTTTTCTTCAAGGTTCGCAATAAGATCCGCATCGTAAAGCACCTTGAAGTTCACCGTTTCTTCGGATCGAGGATGATGGTGATGCCCGATGATATCACAAACCTCTTCGATCAATTCTTCTTTTGCGCCCAGCTTGATCATGATCGATTTTGCAATGGAAGGCCCTTCGTGCTCCTGGTATTTTGCGGCCGTACTGTTATACTTTTTTTCCGCTTCATGGATGCCGATGTCATGCAAATATGCCGATGCCAGGATCACCGCCAGATTGCCTTTTTCATTCCTGCCGATCCGTTCGGCATAACGGGCGACTCGGGTTGCATGGCCAATCCGCCTGAAGTCGCTTTTAAAATACCGCTTCATCTCTATGGCGATACGGTCTTTTAAAAGGTCTTCTTTTTGGGCCAGAAGCTCCGGCGGCAGATCTCCGATACACTCTGCTGCATACTGGCAGTATGATGCACATCCAAAATCCATTTTCGGATTGGCGAATTTATGACCGCATTTAACGCATTTGCGGGTGGTATCGTCCTTGAAAAACTCAACCAAATGGCCGCACTCCGGACATTTTGCTTCAAAAATAGCCCCTGGTTTCCAATATCGACTGTCTTGTCCCGGGCATTTCATTGTTTCCTCCCATGATCGATCATTGTGATGACAGGATTCACAAGATATAATCTAATCATCCCGTGAATCCTGTCGATAAAAAAGATTATCCCAGAATGGCTTTGAGGTCCTCATCCGGGGTGCTGATCGGCATGATATTGAACTTATCCACCAGCACATTGAGAATATTCGGGGAAACAAACGCCGGCAGACTCGGACCGAGCCTTATATCCTTGATCCCCAGATAGAGAAGGCTCAGCAAAATGGCGCATGCTTTTTGTTCATACCATGAGAGAACCATGGACAAGGGAAGGTCATTCACTCCGCATTCAAAGGCTCCGGCCAATGCCGATGCAATCTGAATGGCGGAATAGGCGTCGTTGCACTGGCCCACGTCAAGAAGCCTCGGAATACCGCCGATATCACCCAGATCCTTGTCGAAGAAGCGGAACTTGCCACAGGCAAGTGTCAAGACCACGCAATCTTGAGGTACTTTTTCCACGAATTCCGTGTAATAGTTCCGTCCGGGTTTGGCGCCGTCGCATCCGGCCACCAGGAAAAAATGACGGATCGCTTTGTTCTTTACCGCTTCGATCACTTTGTCGGCAACACCCATGACCGCATTTCTGGCAAATCCCACCATCACCGACTTGCCTTCCGTGTCCTCTGTAAATCCGGGCAATTCCAGTGCCTTTTCAATGACGGGCGCAAAATTTTTATCTGAGATATGGGTCACGCCGGGCCAACCCACCAGGCCGGTGGTAAAAATATTATTCTTGTAAGAATCCCTGGGCTTTTGAATACAGTTGGTGGTCATCAAAATTGCACCTGGAAACGCGTCGAATTCTTTGGCCTGATTCTGCCAGGCGGTACCGTAGTGCCCGTAAAAATGGTCATATTTTTTCAATTCCGGATACCCGTGACAGGGGAGCATTTCTCCATGGGTATAGACATAAATCCCTTTTCCCTGGGTTTGTTTCAGGATCGCTTCCAAATCTTTTAAATCATGCCCTGAAACCAATATCGCCTTTCCTTTTTTGGCTCCCAAAGGAACGGATGTCGGAACCGGATGTCCGTATGTTTCGGTGTTGGCGGCATCCAGAATTTCCATTGTCCGTATGTTAATTTCTCCGCATTTAAAAACAAGACCCACAAGATCATCTGCGCTAAGGTTTTTGTTCAGGGTCGCGGCCATGGCGTCGTG
Organism: Desulfobacterales bacterium; assembly: GCA_037381105.1. Lineage (GTDB taxonomy): Bacteria > Desulfobacterota > Desulfobacteria > Desulfobacterales > UBA11574 > UBA11574. The sequence goes on along the minus strand of JARRRC010000263.1, from coordinate 1,736 downwards.
GATAAAATCAAAAACTTTCGTATCGGTTTTTCCCAAAATTGCCGCATGGTCCGCATAGGCGGCAACCCCTTTGATGCCATATATCAGAAGCTGTTGTAAGGAACGAATATCGGGGTCGATATCCGGGTCGGCTTTAACCCCAACTTTTTCCCCTTGTTCCACAAGATCTTCCTTGGTGGATGCCGGCGTGAAATCAGCAGGTCCTTCGCCAAAACTTGTTTTCCCACCAGCCGCGGCAACTGTTGACTTGAGTTCATCTCTGATTTTTACGGTTTTGCGGATCAGTTCAACGAATCGATCCGGATCAAAATCAACATTGGTTAACGTTGAAAACAAGGCTTCACAGGAAAAATGATCAACGGATGCATCCCTGACTCCGACGTTACGACCTTCGACCGCCACCTGAGCCAGTCCTTTTATTGAATAGATCAAAAGATCCTGAAGAGCGGCGACATCCGGTTGTTTCCCGCACACGCCGATTTTTGTACACCCTTGTCCTTTTGCCGTTTGTTCACATTGAAAACAAAACATAATGGACCTCCTTTTGTTCCGTTAAATGGATTTTAAAAACATTATATGTATCGTATCCAGACAGAAAAATTTTCTCCGGCTTTTGAGTTTGATCATATATGACGGATCAATCGACTGCCTTGACTTAAGTCAAAAAACCGTGATATTTTTTAAAAAAAGAGAAAATAATGAAAAAAATTCTTCAGATTATTTCAGATGCGCCTCTTTTCAACGGCTTGCCCGAGGAGCAGTTGAACAGCATTCGAAAGATTGCGGTGGATCAGTTTTGTGACAAGGGGAAGACGATTTTTTTAGAAGGCGATCCCTGTGACGGTTTTTATATTGTTGCCGACGGCAGGGTAAAAATTTATAAAGTTTCGTTTGAAGGCAAAGAACATATTTTGCATATTTATGGACCCGGAAATCCCTTTGGCGAAGTTCCGGTTTTTGCCGGAAAGAAATTTCCGGCCAATGCACAAACCCTTCTCAAAAGCCACCTCCTGTTTTTTCCCAGGGCGGCGTTTGTTGATTTGATATCCAAAAATCCGTCGCTTGCTCTGAATATGCTTGCCGTACTTTCCATGCGACTCCGGCAGTTCACCGTACAAATCGAAAACCTTTCCTTAAAAGAAGTTCCGGGACGGCTGGCATCATACCTTCTATATCTGGCCAAAGAACAGGATCGAACCGATACGGTGATGTTAACGATATCCAAGGGTCAACTGGCCAGCCTTCTGGGTACCATTCCCGAAACCCTTTCACGAATTCTGGCAAGAATGAATAAGCAGGGATTGATCGAAACCTGCGGCCGGGATATAAAGCTTTTAGACATTGGCGGCCTGGAAGATCTGTCGGAACAGGGAAAACTCCAGTAATCGGAGCTCAAGTTCCCCACCCTTATTTCTTTATATGTTTTTCAAGGACTTCGTTGGCCCAGCCCATGGCGGCAATCATGTTTGGAAATCCGGTGGTGGTTAAAGACAATAAAACCACATGAATAATTTCTTCGGGAGTGGCACCGGAAGCCAAAGCCTTTCTGATGGAGGACATGACCGCGCCTCTGGAGTTGGCTCCGATGGCAATACCCAGTTTAACGAGATCCTGGTATTTTTCATCCAAGGGTCCCTCATCCCGGCATGATTTGCCCAATTGTTGATAATCTTTAAATACTTTTGGGAATTTTTTTATAAAGTCTTCATATGTTTTTGGCAAATACATAAGGCCTC
>JARRRC010000262.1:0-9593 GCA_037381105.1 Desulfobacterales bacterium | reverse complement strand
ATGGACAGAGGCTTTTTTTCTCCGTTTTTAGTGGTTATCACCAATTCTTCTTCCTGAATATCCTTTCCCTCCCGCATCTCGGCCATTCGTCCAATCGATTGCTTTTGGACTTTTGGATCCGGAAACATGGATTGATACCATCCCCGCTTGTTGATTTCCTCCATGCTGTAGCCGGTAATTTCATTCATTTGAGGGTTCCAGTGGGAAAATTTTACGTAAGGCTCATCGGGGATATTGTGACATACACAGATACCGTCGGCAGCCTTTGTAAAGATATCCTGGAAAATCGAGACACCTTCGAGGCAGGTATCTTCAATATGTGTCTTCTCTGCGACTTCTTTTTCTAAATGCTTAATCCGCTTTTCCAATTCTTCATAGGTCGGCTTTCCACCCATTGAAAATCCTCCAATCGTCCAAAGTAAAGGATCAAAGCCCATTAAAGATTCCGAATTCCAGGAGAGGGCGCGGTTCTTGATATAATATCCGGAAATGACTGTTTTACTAAAAGCTCTGCAAGATGAGGGTTCAAGGATCCAAGGGTTCAAGGGTTTGTTTTCTAAAAGGCTTTATCATCGCCTTTAGCATTTTTATCCGCCGGTTCTGTGGAGGATCACTCGACCCCTTGAACCTTGACCCCCGGTACCCTTTAAGATGGCTTGTACTAAAACTGACAAACAGCTGTCAATCGTTTAGATCGTTAGGATCGTTTAGACCGTTTAGATCGTTTGGTTCGTTAGATTAGTTTAATTGGTTCCATTGGTTTAATTGGTTCTATTGGTTTAGCTTTCAGCTTTGAGCCTTCAGCTTTGAGCCCATTTCCTCTTTCCTCTTTACTATTTTCTAATTCCTGGCCTCCGACCTCCGACTTCTGTCCTGTGCTTTCCTGAACTCTGAACACCGAACACCGAACACCGAACACAGCCCTCCGGCCCCTGATATGATCCTTGACAAACACATTAACAGGCTTAAAGTGAGTATAGGTTGAAAAAGGCATATCTTCCGATCCAGAGTGTCCGTTACAGATGAATAATCCCTGAATATTTTTATGGAGGTAACTATGGAACTTCGCAGCCTCGGAACTTCCGATATCAAAATAACCCCTGTTATTATGGGGACTTGGCAGGCCGGAAAGGATATGTGGGTGGGTATTGACGATGCTGAAACGACAAAAGCGATAAAAGCGGCTTATGATGCAGGTATCACGACATTCGATACGGCTGAGGTCTATGGTGACGGCCATTCGGAAAGAATCGTCGGAAACGCCCTTAAGGATGTGCGCGACCGGGTGGTGATCGCCACCAAGGTATTTTCAAATCACCTGAAGTACGATCAGGTGATCGATGCATGCAACGGATCTTTAAAAAATCTTAAAACCGATTATATCGATCTCTATCAGATCCATTGGCCCCCGGGTTCCTTCGGCGCCAGAAAAGTACCTCTGGAAGAAACCATGCGCGCCATGACCGACTTGAAAGCCCAGGGTAAAATCCGCGCGATCGGTGTCTCCAATTTCTCTCGATCACAGATTAAAGAGGCTGCGGCATACGGAAGAATCGACAGCCTTCAACCGCCCTATTCATTGTTTTGGCGTAAAATCGAAACAGATGCTTTGCCGTATTGCCAAGAGAACACGATCACGGTGCTCGCGTATTCTTCCATGGCCCAGGGGCTGCTGACCGGAAAATTCGGGCCGGACCATAAATTTGAAGAGGGCGATCACCGCTTCAGAAATAAACTGTTTCAGCCGGACAATTACAAGCGGGTCCAAAAGGCCCTTGAAAAGCTCCGCCCCATAGCAGCGTCGAATCACATCACTTTGGGGCAATTGGCCCTGGCCTGGATTATTTCACAGCCGCTGGTATGCGCCATTGCCGGTGCCCGCAACGCCGAACAGGCCGTTCAAAATGCCGCGGCCGGAAATGTTCGCTTGTCTGATGAAGATCTGGCGGCTGTCGATAATATCGGAAAAATCGTCACGGATCCGTTGGATGATGATCCGGTGATGTGGAACTGGTAGCCTGAATATTTCATGAAAATTTTTAAGAAGTCTTTTTGTTAGTAGTGAAAAAAATGAGATATTGTAATCGATGCGGCTCAAGGCTGGCATATCGCATTCCGGAAGGGGACGACCGGTTTCGGTTTATCTGCGATGCCTGTCATACCGTCCATTATCAAAATCCCAAGCTGGTGGTGGGGTGCATCCCAATATGGAAGGACAGCATTTTATTGTGCCGGCGTTCCATCGAGCCGCGTTACGGAAAATGGACGATTCCCGCAGGATTTTTTGAACAGGGCGAAACCGTGGAAGCCGGGGCAAAACGGGAGCTCTATGAGGAGGCTCGTGCATCTGTCAAGTTTCTCGAACCCTATGCCCTCTACAATCTTCCCTTTATCAGCCAGGTTTACTTGATATTTCGAGGGCCGTTAAAGGATAAGGATTTTCGCGCAGGGTGCGAAAGTCTGGATGCCTTATTGTTCAAGGAAAATGAGATTCCCTGGGATGATCTGGCGTTTTCGGCGGTCAGGGAAGTCCTTCACCAGTATTACAGGGATTGCTTAACAGGTGTCTTTCCTTTTCACATGGGCGATATCCTGCCCGAAGAGGTCCATTCCAAGTAGTCAAGTTTCCAATAAGTGTTCACCGCCCATTTCCCCCACCTTCGTGGAGGTCATTAGAGACACAGAGGACGCAGAGGTGTTTATATTTTTTATTGAAGACCCTATCCAGGTCGCAAGTGCCTGTGTATTGATAAGGAGCAGCATCATGGACAATCAGGAATTTGATTCAGCGAAAAGCGATGCATTTGCAGAGCGAATGATTGATATGCTCAATTACGGTGCCCTGGCGCTGATGACATCCATCGGGCATCGATCAGGTCTTTTTGACACGCTAAAGGATATGGCGCCGGCCACAAGCTATGAAATCGCAAAGGCTGCGGGATTGAATGAGCGATACGTTCGGGAATGGCTCGGCGCAATGGTGACCGGCGGGATTATCGAATACACCCCCGGGGATCTAAAGTATTTCTTGCCCAAAGAGCATTCCATATGGTTGACCCGGGAAGCGTCTGCCAACAATATCGCAGTTTTTGCACAGTATATTTCAGAATTGGGCAGTGTGGAAGACCGGATCCTGTCCTGTTTCAAGCATGGGGGCGGGGTTCCGTATTCGGAATACAGACGATTTCATGAGATCATGGCTGAAGACAGCGGCCAGACGGTTGTACCGGTACTGATCGATTCGATACTGCCGCTGGTTCCGGGATTGAATGATCGATTAAAAAAGGGCATCGATGTCCTTGACGTGGGTTGCGGAAGCGGAAGGGCATTGAACTTAATGGCCAAAAATTTTCCGAATTCCCGGTTTGTGGGATATGATTTGTCTGCCCAGGCCCTTAATACTGCAAGAATACAGGCACAAAAAGAAAATCTGCCGAACGTCTGTTATGAAGAAAAGGATCTTACGGATTTTGATGTTCCGGGCCGATTTGACTTCATTACCGCTTTTGATGCCATTCACGATCAGGCCAGACCTGATAAGGTGCTGGCCGGTATCCTGAAATCGCTCAAACCCGGCGGGGTGTTTTTGATGCAGGACATCGCAGCCTCGAGCCACGTGTATAAAAATATCGGCCACCCGGTGGGTCCGCTGCTTTACACGATTTCCTGCATGCATTGCATGTCGGTCTCCCTTGAACAAAACGGTGTGGGCCTCGGTGACTGCTAAGTCACTGAAATGACGAAGCCGCTCCGCCGATATCGTAACCCGGGAAACCGCACGCCTTGATCAAGCACTTTTAAAATAAATAGTCCTGTTAAAAATGAGACCTTTGAAAAACATTCATTTTTGTTCAAGGTCAAGGAAGGCGAAAATTTTAACCACAGGAATACATTGAGTATTTCAAGGATTATAATTTGAGCCTGACGCAGAAATTGGGCGAAAAGTGAGGTTTTTCAAAGGTCTCAAATTGGGTTAATGCCGGTCCCCTATGGGCGCCGCAAAGGCATCTCGCACCAGTGTCTCCACATTGTCTCCTGTGAGCGATTCTAAAAATGCGACGATATCCGCCATCTCGCTGTCGGTCAGTCCCAGGGGGCGGATAACCGGATCAAGCTGCGGGTTGGGAATGCCGCCCTTGTTGTAAAAGGAGACCACTTCCTTTAAAGTTCCGAACACACCGTTATGCATGTAGGGCGCAGTCAGCGCCACATTTCTCAACGTAGGCGTTTTGTAACGCCACCGGTCCACAGGATCCTGGGTCACCTCATAACGGCCGAGATCACTGGGGGGAGGGGTGCCCACGCTGTCGATCACCTTTTTAGGTACCAATATCTTTACTCCCGGCGCGACCTGAACCGGAATTTGCGCCTGATCGCCGCCGGTGGAAAACTTCCAGCCGAGCCCGGTGTTGTGAAACCTGTCGTCTGTGAACAGGGCGTGATCTTTTTGGATCACATGGCAGACCGCACAGCCTGCCTTTCCTGTAAAGAAATTAAAGCCTCGTTTGGCAGATTCCGTGATTGCCGGCTCCTGTTTGCCGAAATACCAGCGGTCAAAGGGCGAGTTGCCGGAGACAATGGCTCGTTCATAGGAGGCGATGGCCATGCCGATGGTCTCTACTCCCGGCCCGCGCCCGGCAAATGCGGATTCAAAAAGCCCCTTGTAATCCAAAAGACCGCGGATCTTTTCGACCACGTAACCGATGCTCGGGTTGGCCATTTCGTTGAATGCAAGCATCGGCTGCCATATCTGGAATTCCAGCCGCGTATCCCTGCCGTCGTGAAAGATATTGGAAAAAAAGGCAACGTTGTAAATCGTGGGCGCGTTGCGGCGCACGGTCCGTCCTTCGATTCCCACGGCAGTGGCCAACTCGTTGTTGGTAAACCCCTGTTCCGGAATGTGGCACATGGCGCACGACATGGTCTCGTTTAAAGACAGACGGCGGTCAAAGAAAAGTTTTCTGCCGAGTTTCACCTTCTCCCGTGTGATTGGATTGTCCTTTGGAACCGGAACGGGCGGCAGACCCAGAGGCGGTGACTCCAGCACCTGCAAAAGGTCTGCCGTTTTGCCTTTCCGCTGCAGCACGCTAATGGAGCGGGTTTCGTAGCCGGAGGATTCATAACCGGTCTTTACATCTCCGGGACCGTGGGTGACATCCGATCCAAAGACCTGCCCGATCAAAAGCATTGGCAGAAACATTAAAAATACGCAGAAAACGAATCTCAGCCAAAATTCCTCGGGTTGTATGTTGATCCATTTCATTTTTTACAACTTGTATAGCGAATAAGCCGAAAACTTCATTTCATGGGGACGGCCCAGCTTCTCCTTGAAAAAGTCAATGGAAAAACGCTCTTTGAGTTCTTTTCCGTCCCATTCAAAACCTTTGATGAACTGTTCGTTGTCTTTGCCTTTTTTATCCCACTTGGACAACAGCGAGCTTGTAAAATACAGCCGCTTCCCGTCCCAGCTGGTCGATACCATATTGACCTGTGAGCCGATCTGTTTTTCATAGACCTGAACCGGGTGGAACGGATCGGAGATGTCATAGGCGCGAACCGTGCCATCCATAAACGTATCGACCCAAAGCAATTTGTCGTCGGATGAAATGGTAAAGGCTACGGGAAGCGGTACTTTGGACGGATCGCCGATGTTCCCGACTTCCTTGGCCTGCCATTCACCCCGCGGGTCATGGTAGACCAGCCAGATCTTGGAAGTGAGCGCAGTCGTAACAAAACCATAATCATTTTCCGGATTAATAGCAATACGTATCTCAAGGGGTGCGCCCGGGATGTCGAAAATCTTGAGCGGCTTGCGCTCGCTCAAACGCCAGACGACAAGTGTATTGCCGAACCGCTTCATGGCCTCTTCATCTTTGAGCATCTTTCCGAAATCCATCATATAGTTTGACCATCCGGTAAAGGATGATGTAAACATCGCGTCCAGCCGGGATAATGCGCGCACGTCGTAGTTATAGCCGTCCGCATATTTTCCCGTCTTCTCTGCTCCCTGGAGATTATCATCCGTCGGCAGCCAATAGGTGGCCACATATTTCCCTTCGTCGGTATATTCAACCAGGGCCGAGCGCCCGCCGTGGTCGCGGTTGTTGGAAAGCCCGGTGATGAGCATACGGTCCTTCACGGGCATTACCGTATGGGGGCCGACCACACCGCCGCTCTTTGCCACAAAGTCTGTAATGGTTCGGATCAGTTTCGGTTGAGCCGGGTTGGTGTGGATGTCAAAGATAAATATCTTGCTGGTGTCCAGCGTGGCAGCCCAGAGATATTTTCGGTCAAAAGTGAACCCCATGTGGTGCGCCTCGTTTCGGCCGCCCACGGACACGGAATGCACGACTTTGCCGTACTGTTTTGAATTCGGATTCACAGCCACGGTCACCAGTTTGTCCTGCTCATCCCCGATCCCTTCCGCACCGAGGGTCCAGATGTGTATGAAATCCTCCTGTCCGGTTATCTTCGCCATATCGTGCGGCAAACCGGTTTCGTTTGCCAGTGCTGAATGCGATGCTAGAATAAAAAATCCCGCAATAAGGATCGCTGCGGCGACATAGCGTGTTTGTTTGATAGTATTCATCTGTTCACCTCCTTGAAAAAGGTTGTGATATAAAGATATTGAGGCTAATCTATTGAATGTTGAAACTTGGAAATATAAGGTCCGGTCAGGTTCCTTTTATCCGATTATCCGAATAGCCATGAAAATTTTTAAAAGGTCTTTTTATTCACGATGAAATATTCCGGTCGGATATGTTTTTATTCAGAACGCGATATGGAATTCAATGAGATTGCCTTGTAGATGATCGGTTTCACGACAAATGAGTGTAAAGCCGATCGAAAGGTCCGTATGAAGAGAGGTTCCGGTTCAACGTTGATCTGAATAAAATTCAGAACCTGATTTTTCATATCAATATACACCATATCGAAAAAGTCAAGGGAAAAAATGACACAATGTGGTATATTGGCCGGGTGTGACTATGACTCGGACAAAATTAATGAAAAGATGCTGTTGCAGCTTGCTTTGAATTTATCTATTATTGTCAGACAGCATCTACAATTTTTTGCCCGAAGGGCTAACTATTTTTGTTCGAGCGAGTCGCTCGCACAAAAGTCCGTGTGTGTCTGTGTGTGTCTGTGGCCAATTATTTTTCTGTAACGATAAAGGAGCTGTAAAATGATATCCAAATTCAACAATGAAGTCTTGTCAAAAGGGCCGAATGCGGTTCTGCCGCAAAATCTTGATCGCCCATGGCTTGAAAGCCTGCAAAAGATTGCAGAAGATTTTTTGGATCAAAACTTTAGCACGGATAAATGCAAGGAGCCTCAGGATGCCGCCGATCCTTTGCTGTCGGTCTGCGTCTATGAAATACTCAGACATCATCAAATAAAGGCAGATAAGGTCTCCGCAGAAGAAATGATTCAGAAGATGGCGATCTATGCCATTTCCATTGTCATGGAGGCTGTCAGCAGAGAAACCGACATCGGATTGGAACCCCCGAATCTTGACAATATTCTCTCTGTCGATAGAATCGAAGGATATAAACAAATCAATCCCGAGTTTAACAAACTGCTTGAACAGGCGTGTGTCTTTCAGGCTCCTGACAAGAGATGATTCTTGCAGGACAAACCGGGTGCTTTGCACCCGGATGCAAGTTCAACGTCGAAAGCACTGACGTGCTTTTGATTTTTCCGGCCTGCCACACGTTACCCGCTTTCCAGAAAATAGAGGGTGCGAAACTTGAGTAATAATATTTCATCAATGCTCGATGGGTTCTCCCAGTAGACCCCTGAGAAAAGGAGGTTATCATGCTGTGTAGTTTTTCAACTTTGGACAATACCAACCTGGAAGAGATCCAGACCTTGGAACGGTGTTGTTTTGGTAGCGGTCAAATAGAAAACATAACGTACAGATGTTTAGTCTCGCTTTTTTTGGCGGGGCTAAACAATACACACCCTGCCCGCAGGGCATGGGTTTTATCCTTTCTGTCCACTCAACAGAAAGGATAAAGAAAGAAAACTCTCTGTGTTCTCTGCTTGCCCTGTGAAATTCACGATAGTGAGGAGCATGGCTCATTTCACCGGGGTGTCTCTGGCGAGCCTGCGAACGGACGGTGAGTCAAAATGAAAAATACAAACCCTTCGGATATCGTGAAAGTAACGGCCGCGATACTGGCAAAAGACAACAAGATCATCATTGCAAAAAGAGGGCCCCATGACCGACTGGCGGACAAATGGGAATTTCCCGGGGGCAAAATCGAAATCAACGAAACACCGGAGCAATGCCTCAAACGGGAAATGAAAGAAGAATTTGATATCGAGGTGTCTGTGGGCGAATATCTTGGATCGAGTATTTATCATTACGATCACATATCCATCGAGCTTTTGGCGTATCGTACGTATTGGGAAGGCGGGGAGATCCATCTGAAAGATCATGATGATTTTAAATGGATATCAATAGAACAGCTTCCCCAGTTTGATTTTGCACCTGCGGACCGGTTCTTTATTAAAAAACTGCAAAACGGAGAAATAGCTGTTCAGCCCTGATGTTATTCTCAAAGAGATTTTCCTATGGGCAACAGGCCGTTTATTATTGAAAAAAGCACCCTGCAGCTTTCGGAACGCATTGGGGGTTCCGTTTTGGCGGGGCTGCAGGGTACTTCTCAATTCTTCATAAGCCTCCTTTCAATCAAATGATCTTCATACTTTATACTTTGGTCATGGAGATTCATAACCGATGACCGATACCGAGTTGGAACCATAATTGCCCACATAAACCACCTCTCCATCTGAAGATACGGCGATGCCGCCGTGGGGCCCGGTTCCCACAGGGATGGTATCGATCAGGCTGCGGTCGAATGTCCTGATGACCGATACCGTGCCTCCGCCTTCGATTTTTTCATTATAATTGTTGACATATACATACCCGCCGTCTGGCGTCACTGCAACTCCGTCCGGCTGATGCCCTACAGTGATTTCATCGACCACGTCATTGGTGGAAGTCTCGATGACTGATACCGAGTCGGAACCGATATTGCTGACATAAACATACGCGCTGTCAGGCGTGACGGCAACTCCGGAAGGTGCACTTCCTACTGCTGTAATCGTATCGATCACTTCATTGAACGCATCGCTGTCTGGGTTTGTATCGATGACCGATACCGTGTTGGAACGATAATTGCTGACATATGCAAAGGCGCCGTCAGGCGTCACTGAAACCCCGAAAGGCCCAATCTCCACCGGGATGGTTGCTATCACCGTATTGTACGTAATGCTTTCTGGGTCTGTATCGATGACAGATACTGTTCCCGATGCTTGGCCGGTACTAAAATTGTTGACATATAAATACTTGCCCTCTGGCGTCATTGAAATACCAAAAGGGCCATCCCCCACTGAGATGGTTTCTGTCACCGTATTGCTGGCTGTATCGATGACCGCTACCGAGTCGGTGCCGTAGCTGCTCACATAAACAAACGCGCCGTCAGGCGTTATTGAAACGCCAAAAGGATAGCTTCCCACGGTGATAGGCGGCTCCATCGGGGTATTGTCGAGTGTCTTGATGACCGATACCGAACTACCCTTATAAT
>JARRRC010000261.1:0-4246 GCA_037381105.1 Desulfobacterales bacterium | reverse complement strand
GCCGAATATTTGGAGACATGCCTGAGCGCATCAGAAGGTACCTATCTAGCGGTTTTGATGACTAAGCAAACCGGTTTGACCGGCACGTTGGAAGCACTAAAAAACGAACATTCGGATACCGTAAAAAGCCTTGGCGATATTTTGAAGACGGCCGTACTTGAAACAGACGGCGTTTCCATCGAAAAATTTAAGGATCTTCTCGAAACGCAGTTCAATGACTATTTCAGTCACTGGGATCCGGCAAAAAATTATCCCGACGGCGGCAGGGGGATTGAAAAGCCCTGGAAAAAGCAGGTCGGCAAAATTCTACAGGCCTATTATGATAAAGCGTCGGTTCGGGCCTCCTTCGAGAAGGCTTGCCAGGTGGAAGAAGCCATTGATCTGGCCAATCAAAACATCGCGGAGACAAAAAAACAAAGAGATGACATCGAGCGATATGTTGCAGCGAATAAAAAGGCTGCCGACGATGCGCAAGAGCGAAAAGTGCTTATGGCTCAAATAGAAAATGTGGACAAGGATCTTGAAGAATACAAGAAAATAAACAGGGACTGGCCTATACGGGAAAATACGCTTCAGGATCTAATGAAGAAACTGCCTGAGCTTGAAAAGGAGATTGAAAAACTAACGCAAAAAAAGATCCATGCTGAACAGGCTGAAAAAAACCGCAAAAACGTGGAAAAGTATCACGCGGTTTCAGCCAGAAAAAAGCAGGTGGACGATGCAGAGAAAAACCTGAAATCCGCGCAGGTACTCACCGAAGCGGATGTAAATGCCATTGACGGCGCCTTCAAACAATTGAGCCTGCTGAAAACAGAATTGGATGCCGGAAAGCTCTCTGTATATTTTGAAGCCAAAACAGCCGTCACTGTATCAATCACAAAAGATTTGGAAGCGCCGAAGAAAGAGAGTTTGAAGCCTGGCGAGTCAAAACCGTTTGAAGCAGGCGGCAGATTAAGATTAGACCATCCTGACTGGCGCATGGAGGTCACCACAGGTGAAGGTGACTTTGCCGATCTTGTTCAAAAGATAGAATCCGCAGAAAAAGCGCTTGATAAACTTCTCAAAAAACATAGCGTCAAATCTTTAGAGGAAGCAAAAGAAATACACCGCACATATGAGACATGCCGCCTGGCGCTGAAAACAGCCCAGGACAATCTTAAATCCGATCTGGGAGACACAAACTTTGAAGACCTCGAGTCATGCATCAAGAATGTCGCTGAATTGCCGGCTGCCGAGCCGTTGGCGAATGTGGTTGAAAAACTCGTAACCGAACGAAATCAGCTTGAAAAAATGAAAACCGAAATGACCCGACAGCAGAAAGTTTTGGACGCGTATAAAGAAAAGCACAAGGATCCGGACTCACTTTTAATAGCAATGACCGATTCCATTCAGAAAGAAAAATATTTAAACAAACGGCTCAATGCACTTTCACCCATGCCCGATGGCGTCGAAGATGTCGAATCATTTATAAAAGAGTACAAACGCAAACAAGAAGAATTAACCCGATTAAACGAACATTTGAATCAGCTCGAAGTCGAGCGTGCCGGAATACACCCACCGGATCAATCCTCGGAAGAACTCCAGGAACAACTCGATGAATTGAGCGAAAAATTTGATATTATACTGCGAAAAGGAAAGGCGATTCAACGGGTCAAACAAGTTGCCGATGAACTCAGCGAACATTTGGATGAGCAGGCATTTCTCGGTTTAAAATCCGATATCGAAACCTTTATTTCCAATATGACAAATCATCGGTACAAAGAGATAAAGATCGATGAGAGCCTGCCAACCGGATTCGTCCGGGGTGACGGAAACTTAATTGAAACAGATCTCCTCTCGACAGGCACCCTGGATGTTCTTGGGTTGGCTTTAAGGTTATCCATGGCAAATTATTTTTTAAAAGAGCAAGAAGCCTTTCTGGTTATGGATGATCCCTTTGTGGACATGGATCCCGGACGCCAATCAAATGCCGCCGACCTTCTTAAGGAATATTCAAAGACAAAGCAGGTAATTATTTTCACCTGCCATCCGACACATGCCGACCTCATGGGCGGCAATAGAGTTGTAATAGATTAAAACCCTAAATGAGTGTAAACAAAATCGATGGGGATTATAATATAGTTTTATGAGTGTTGCGGCACGTTCGCTTAACGTCACCCTCAAAATCTGTTTGCAATACACATTTTTGTTGATATAATGTGTATAAAACGATCGAGGAGGTTCCGTAATGAAACGTACGAATATTGTGTTAGATGAAAAACTCATGAAAGACTGCATGAAAGCTACAGGTATTAAAACCCAAAAAGCTTTGATTGATCATGCCTTGCGAGAACTTCTCAGGCACGAAGCCCAAACTGAGATTCTAAAACTCAAAGGCAATATTGACTGGAAGGGAAATCTTGATGAGTGGCGTCGCGGACGTGAATCATGATGGTATTAGTTGATACTACTGTTTGGATCGATTTTTTTGCTGCACGATCTTCAGGTCATGTTGTCGCTCTGGAGAACTTGATAATAAATCGTGAAGATATATGCATCTGCGGCATTATCCTAACAGAGGTGCTCCAAGGAATTAGAAAGGATTCCGAGTTCAAAAAAACGAGAAATCTTTTCAATAACTTACTTTTCTTGCCAATGCCCTATCCTGTTTTTTTGAGTGCTGCTGAAATTTACCGGAGCCTGCGTCGTAAAGGTATCACAATTCGAAAATCCGTGGATTGCATGATCGCTTCAGTCGCTATAGAAAGTGACATTCCCCTCCTTCACAATGATAAGGACTTTAAGGCCATAGAGAAACACTGCGGTCTCAAGTGCTACAATTTGATGCAGTTGCCTTGATTTTTCCCCAATCCCATGACATTGCGCATTATTGCGCAATGTCCAAGGGGTTATTATATGGGACAGTCGATATTTTATCCGTTTATTTATCCGATTATATCCAATTCCCTTGACATCGCCAAGAAGCCGTGATGAACAGAAAGCTGTCGGACCCGTGAAATGCTTGCTCAATGAAATGCAACGCATATTTCATCGGGGCAGAGCCTATTTCTCTGGAGCGGCAAACTTGAAATTGCTCAACTCAGGAAAAAAATGTGAATAATGAAAACATATAAAATTCTTTTGGACCACGGCAGCGGCGGAAAAATGTCCCACCGTCTGGTTTTGGATCTGATGCTCCCGATTTTCGATAATCCCATGCTCAGATCGCTTCATGACGGAGCGACACTGGATATCGGCGGCAGGCGCCTGGCTTTTTCCACCGATTCCTTTGTGGTGGATCCCATCTTTTTCCCTGGCGGCAGCATCGGAGATCTTGCCGTCAACGGAACAGTCAACGATGTGGCCATGTGCGGCGCTGTACCGCTCTATCTCAGCGTGGGTTTGATCCTTGAAGAGGGCTTTTTAATGGACGACCTGGAAAAAATCCTTCAAGACATGAACCGAGCCGCTGAAAAAGCCGGCGTCAAGGTGGTCACAGGAGACACAAAGGTCGTTCCCAAAGGTGCGGTGGATAAGATTTTCGTGAATACTTCCGGTATCGGAAAGATACCCGACGGCGTGGATATTTCCAGCCAAAACGCCCGGCCCGGAGATATTATCATTCTCAGCGGCACCATCGCCGATCACGGCATGACCGTTTTAACGCAGCGCGAGGGCCTGGCATTTGATTCGCCCCTTAAAAGCGATACAGCACCCTTGAACCATATGGTGTCGCGAATGCTTTCCATCTGCAAGGATATCCGTGTGCTTCGAGATCCGACCCGCGGCGGTGTGGGCACGGCGTTAAATGAAATCGCCGACAAATCCAGTGTCGGCATTCGAATTTATGAAGAAAAGATTCCTCTTAAAAATGAAACCGCAAGCATCTGCGAGCTGTTAGGATTTGATCCCCTTTATGTTGCCAATGAAGGAAAGCTCATTGCCATTGTCGATGCCGGATGTGCAGAGGACGTTCTTCGGGCCATCAAGGAGGATGATTACGGAAAAGATGCCTGTATCATCGGAGAAGCGGTTTCCGATCATTCCGGCAAGGTGGTGATGAAAACCCGGATCGGCGGCAGCAGAATCATCGATATGCTGACGGGTTCTCAACTCCCCAGAATCTGCTAGAAGTGGTTTCAAAACCTCCTCTCGGGCTCAATCTCTGTGTTGGACTGAGACGTCCAATCCTCGAAATATTCCCGATAGTCCTGCGGTTGGCCGCCTCAGTCCGTCTTGACCTTAAACCCGATTGAAGGTTTTGAAA
>JARRRC010000260.1:0-7646 GCA_037381105.1 Desulfobacterales bacterium | reverse complement strand
TTTGATCCGCGTGTGTCCTAAAAGGTCCTGGATTGTTACCAGATCTGCATCTGCGTTGAGCAGCTGCGTTGCCATGGTATGCCGAAGCTGGTGACAGGAGACCTTTAATCCGGCTTTTTCCGCATACTGCTGCATGCGATGCTGAATGCCGCGCACTTGAATCGGTTTTCCTTTAAATCGTCCCTTTTCAATGAGAAAGACTCTTTTTGCACGGGATGAAGGTCTTGCTTCCAAATACTGAACCAGTATTTTATGTGCGTCATTGCTCAAATAGACGACCCGATCTTTTACACCTTTGCCTTGATAAACAAACAATTGGGATCGGGCAAGATCTAATGCCGCCATGGTAAGCTTGGCCACTTCTTCTACCCGGAGTCCGCAGCGCAGCATCAGCATAAACATGGCCCGATCCCGCTTGCTTGTAATCACATTAAACAGCTTGGGGACATCTTCATCCCTCAGATAACGAGGCAATGGCCTGGAAAGTCTCAGAGAATAGCCGCGTTTTACCGGGTGGGATATCGGAACCTGTTCCTCCTCAATGAGATATTCATAGAACCCGCGTATGCTGTTCAGATAACAATTGATCGTCTTGGGCCTCAACTGTTTATCCAACAGGTGATCCATAAATGACAAAATTATTTTATGGGTCACCTGCTCAATGGGGACATCCACCCACAGAACAAACTGCCTGAGCGTACTCATATAGTTTTTGATCGTATGTTTAGAGCAATTTTTTCTTTTCAAAAATCTGCGGTAATTAATGATGGCATTGGTAATGTCCATTAACGCCTCCGCTTTCGATGATTGCCATGGCTTTAAAATACTCTTCTTTGCGGGTATTGTCCGTCAACCGGGCATACCGGCGTGTCATCTCAATACTGCTGTGGCCCAAAAGCTGCTGAACACACTCCAGCCGCATGCCGGCATTCAACAGCTCGCTGGCAAATGTATGCCTCAAACAGTGAAGCGTATATCCCTTGTGGATCAACCCGGCTTTTTCGATATACCTTCGGAATATCGTTCGCGCAGCCTCGTAACTTAAAGTTTTACTACGGCCCCGACCATAAAACAGATTCTCTTTGTGTGGATCTCGCCTTTTAAGCCATACTTTTAAAGCGCAGCGGGCATCATCACTCAAATAGACAACTCTTCCGACACGATTTTTCATCGCTTCATAAACCTCAATCCGATTTTCTCTCAGATTGATATCGCTGACTCTGGTATCCAGCAATTCTCCGATTCGCATGCCGGTTCTGAGCAATATCAGTATCATTGCCCAGTCCCGAGTTTTTTTGATACCGGATAACAGGAGCCTTACGTCTTCCGGATCTATCGCCCGAGGCAGGGCATCCGGAACTTTGACATGCATTTTCTTTCTTGTGACATCAGGATGAACAATTTCTCTTTCGACCAGGTAACCCAAAAAAGCATACAAAGCCCTTAATCGTGTGGATACGGTATTCGGCTTTAAGTCCTGGTCTTGTTGCTGCTCGATAAAACCACCCAAATCATCTCTGGTGACGGCTTCAAGACAAGCTCTGCCATTGTTTTTAAGGTAGGAAATAAAAAGGATAATCGATTCAAAATTGCTGCGAATCGTATTAGGCCGACATCCGCGGCGATACTGATCATATAAATAACGTTTTACATGGGGATGACCAAAGAGCTTTCTCGCAGAGAGCCTTTTGATACATTTTTTAATTTGACGGTTTTTGGGCTTCGGCGTTTGAGTAACCGGTTCTTTAACAGGTATTTGAACTGGTTTGAGAGGTATTCCGATTTGATTTGAATACTTTTTGTGTCCTATAATTGTTTGTGAAAGGTCCATCTCTACCTCCTTTCTTGCTTTTTTAAGAAAAATCAGGTAGATGATGAACTTAATATGGGCAGTTAGTCAATCACCATTTTATGTCGTACAGTGGCAAGCTATCTGTAGTAAACCACCCCGCCAATTAATGCCACAATGTATCATATAACCATCTGGAATTATATTATAAATTGAGTAAATTTTGTAACAATATTTATGTAATTTACTCCACAATTACATAGTATTTTCTATGAATTTATCAGCTTATTTTTTCGCCTTCTTTGTATAACAAATAGATTTTCTTGTCGAATTTCAAAACCATTTTAATTTGCACGATTTTTGCATGTAAATTACTTGAAATACATCAAATACAATCAAAAACCAAACCTGTCGAGAGGTGGGTATGGGGATGTAAGGATCTAAAATACAAAGCCGAGTTTCCTTGAGGATGAAGACAACTCGGTTTTTTCTTTTTGGGATGAATCTGCCGGCAACAGGGAGATTGACAGGTACAAAAAAATAGAAGGTCTCAGGCAAACCTGTTTTTATGGTAAAAAGGGGAAAAATTTACGATTGACAATTTTCTGAACATACTTTGCAAGCACTAAATAAATATGTTCAGCTCAACCAAAATGGGGGGGCTCATAAGATGAAAAAATTAATATTTGTTATGTTAGTATTATTACTTCTTGTCCCTGCAACGAATTCATTTTCTGATAGTTTTTATTCTGCTGGTATCTGGGCAGAAAATCGGTACTATGATGATACAAAACAGTCTGAATATTTTATGATGGGTGATGCAATAGTAGATACGAACGCATATAATGTTTTTGTGAATATTCCATCGTGGGCGGGACCATCATATCCTGGAGGTGAATACCAAAAGCTAAATGTTACACCTTGGTTCGGTAATTTTGATTTTTATAAACATTTTAAAACATCTGATGGTTATCCTTCTCCGGGAAATGCTTATGCAAATATATACTTTAATTTTTTTATTGATACGAAAGACAATGGTGTTTTCGATTCGTCATCTGATCCATACATAAAACGAAATTATCCCAATGACATTTACAGCCAACTATCTTTTGTAGATGATGTTAAAATTAGTCGTGTCGGCTCTGATGTAATAGTGAGCTGGAATGGGATTCCTTTAGGCAGTAACCCTTATGATCGATATCAATTAAGAATTATAGACAAGGCAACCGGTCTGTTTCTTTTCGACTCTGGCGGAATAGCTATAGATCCTTCTAATAAATACTTGTATAATCTTGGAAATTTATCTGCATATGGTGAGAACCTTTATATTGCAATTGAGGCAAGACAAGGAGTCGGAGATATCGGTTTGGCAAATAGATCAAGGTATTATGCATCATATTCACCAGTACCCGAACCCGCCACCATGTTGCTTTTTGGTGCTGGTTTAGTCGGTCTTGCAGGATTTGGGCGAAAAAGGTTTAAAAAATAATTCCATGAAACACGGATTGTCAGATAACAGATACGGACGATTAGGCATTGAAAGGCGCCAATTGCCAATTATCTTATACTATGCATATCCCTGAACGTAGGCCTGGCAAGGAAAGAAGAAAGATCAGGAGGAAGTTTAAGAATTAAAATAGCAACATAAAAAAATAATGAAGGCATGGTCAGAAATGGCCTTGCCTTTTTTAATATCCACACTTTTGCTATCTACACTGGATCGCATGATTTCATCTTCATCAATATTTTCTTTTCATTTATACGTATCTTAACATCACATTTTCCGGAAAACATAGAATATATCAATGAGATATCATAGCCTTATCTCTGGGCGGGTTTTTGAGAAAAATTGAAACAAAGAAAGGAGGCAGGTTATGAAAGTATCAAAAGTCATAGAAATTTGCTTGGATTATCACCGGAACCATTCCAAACCAAATACCGTACGATCATATGAAGCGATTCTGACAAAATTTGGTCTGATCTTTGGTGACAAAGATCTGGAAGAAGCCGCCTCAGAGGACATTCTCACCTTTCTCAGCAAAATCACAGATGACAGAAAGCAACAAACCAGCAGAACTCGGTATTCACATCTGGCTGCATTTTTTAATTTCCTTATACGCAATATTGATGAACGGATACAAAACCCCTGTGCAAATCAACTATTGTGGTCAATCGGAGGATATTTCCCATATCCTATGAGGCAGTTAAGATCTATGGTGAAAAAGGCTGGTGAAATGGCTGGTATTCGCCTTCGACCACATGATTTAAGACGCCATGCTGCCACATATGCATCTCGTTCCGGTGTTCCAATTGAAATTGTCAGTAAGATCATTTTGCGACATTCAAATCTTTCGACAACTCAAATGTATTTGGGTAAAGTTAGTGATAATGAAGCTATGAGATGGATTGAGAATTTGTATGCTTAAATCTCGGGGAAGAATCGGAAAATGATGATTCTCCCCACCTATTCAAATATCGAATGAGTATCTGAGGAATTTAAGCATGTTATAATCTTTGATCCATTGCAGTATCCATAACGGACTCTTCAACCGTAGCGATAATCTGTCGGCTGTAAGAGCAATGTTAAGAGCATAAATAATTTATACAGATCCGGCTAATACGTCTTTCATGGCCTGTGCTAAATCAAGTATGGCGGACTCACCATCACCAACATAAGTTGAGCCATGCATTGGTGCAATCGTTTTTGGTTTTAGATCGGCAAGACGGCCAAGAATTTTCTCTGTTTTGGTTGTATATGGCAGGTAATTGGCAAAAGGTCCCTCCTGATATTCGATCAGCATTTCCTTGAAACGGCTGACAATATCAGAACTTGTTACAGCTTCCACTTCACCGTTCTGATGGAAAAGGTCAGAGCATAAAAGTGTGCCGCTATTCTCTTCAAATAAATGTCCTGCATCCCATGCGTGGGGCACATGTGGCGTCTGAAGAAACTTGAAACGAAATTTACCCGTTACTAATACTTCTCCGTCTTCCAAAGCCCTGGCTGGCCTCTCCGCTACAACATCATCTACGCTTACCATCTTTGAAACAAAGCTGCATATTGCTGTCGCATCCGGCGCAAGTCTCTGCCACTCCCTAAGTGCCCCGCATTCATCCGCCTCAAAATGACTAAATCCGATCCATCGTAATGTGGTCGGATCAATCAACTTGGCAACAGCTTCATTGACTGCCGGGAAAAGTCCCTTCATCCCGGTGTGGTAAAGAAGCGGTTCTTCATCCTTTACAAGAAATTGATTGAACTGAATATTCACTTCGGAGATAAAGATGCTAATTTTA
Organism: Desulfobacterales bacterium; assembly: GCA_037381105.1. Taxonomy (GTDB): domain Bacteria; phylum Desulfobacterota; class Desulfobacteria; order Desulfobacterales; family UBA11574; genus UBA11574. Next base: position 2,560 of record JARRRC010000260.1, on the reverse strand, counting down.
AAAATGTCAGGGGCAATTTCAGTTATCTGGCTCATTTCTTTTCCTCCCATGCTTTTATTGATCGCATAACCAGTAATTATGCAGTTCTGTTTATCATGCAAAATGTTGTTTGATAATATGTAAAATCAGCAATCAAGGGCAGTTTTCAGGATAAAAATTTGATGTAAAGGATTAGAAATGGGAGGTCTTCGGCTTTTTGATGCCGAGTTTTCGCATGCGACCGCGCAAGGTGCTGGGATTGAGCCCAAGAATCTCCGCGGCCCCGTTTTTCCCATCAACTTTCCACTGGGTTTCCTCGAGCATACGAACAATGTGGTCATATTCAACCTTTTCCATTGTTTTCGGGATCTTCGACAAATCTTTTTTGGAGGTGTCCAAATCGTCCATCAGATGCAGTTTGTTTCCCGAAGCATTGATCACCGCCCGTTCGATAACATGTTGAAGTTCTCTGACATTGCCGGGCCAGTGATAATTCTGAAAGGTGCCCATGACGCTCTTTGGGATGACATCAATGGATCTTCCCAGTCTATTTGAAATTCTTTCCGCAAAGAATTCCACAAGCATGGGAATGTCTTTCTTACGATTTCTAAGGGGCGGCATGGTAATGGGAAAAACATTCAGCCGAAACCAGAGATCCTGCCGGAACCGGCCGCTGCGGACTTCTGCCTCCAAATCGCGGTTGGTGGCGGCGATAATCCGGACATCGACTTTGACGGTCTGAGAGCTGCCAACCCGCTCGAACTCGCCGTCCTCAAGCACCCTGAGCAGCTTGCTTTGAAGCGCCAAGGGCAGTTCACCGATCTCGTCCAAAAAAATGGTTGCGCCATCCGCCAACTCAAAACGGCCTACCCTTTTGGCAACTGCTCCGCTGAAAGCGCCTTTTTCATGGCCGAACAGTTCGCTTTCCATGAGATTAGACGGCAGTGTGGCGCAATTGACTTTCACAAAGGCGCGATGCCTGCGGGGGCTGGAATCATGAATGGATCGGGCGATCAGCTCTTTGCCGGTTCCGGTTTCGCCGAGAATGAGAACTGTCGTGTCTGTCGGGGCAATTTTTTCGACCTTGTAGAGCGCGTTTCTGAGCGCTTTGCTGTTGCCGATAATGTTTTCATAGTTGTGTTCGGACTTGATTTCTTCCTGAAGATATTTCTTTTCAGCTTCAAGATGCTCTTTTAATTCTTTTATCTCGTTGAGGGCGTTCCGGAGGTTTTCCTCTGTTGTCTTGTGTTCTTCGATTTCCAGCTTCAGCTTTTCGTTGATTTGAATCAGTTGAACGGTTCGCTCTTTAACCTTTTCTTCAAGGCTGTTGTGGGATTTTTGCAGTGCCTCTTCGGTTCGTTTGCGGTTAGTGAAGTCTGAAAAAATACCATCGGCCTTCATCATGCCGTCTTCTTCATATGCAGCTATAGACCTGTCATGAAGCCAAATCCACTTTCCATCTTTTCTCTTAATCCTGTACTCAACATCAAACTTTGTTCCTTTCTCAATTAAATTCTTTAAAGCCTCTTTTACCTTTCCAGCATCGTCGGGGTGGATCCTTTCTATCCAGAGACTGGCTCCGCCTTGATAAATTTCTTCTGGTGTATAGCCATATACTTTTTCAATGTTTGGGCTGATATAGCTGGTTTCGCCCTTAAAATTAGTTGTCCATGTAACATCGGGAATGTTTTTCATTAAGGAACGATATCTTTCTTCACTTTGTTCCAGCTTTTCCATCAATTTTCGGTAATTTGTGATGTCGCGGAATATCTCGAGTTTTGAAATGGTTCCATCGGCATTTCTTAGTGGAGTCTCAATTATATCATAAGTCTTATTATTTTTTTGTGATTGCCATTCCCAACGAACAATTTCACCGGAAAACACTTTCTGATTTCTACACCATGGGCAGATATCTGTTCGACCGTTAAAATAAGTGTAGCACTTTAGTCCTTCAACAGGTCCAAACTCTTTCAAAAAAAGCGGGTTCAGATATTCAAAATCATATTGCTGATTAATGATGCAGACCCCATCGTTCATTGCTTCGAAGATGGATGAAAGTTTTTCTTTCTCATACCGCAGCGCCTTCTCGACCCGCTTGCGCTCGGTGATGTCGGTGACCGCGTACCGAATCATTGCGGTGTTCTCCTCAGGATCCTCCGATGCTATGCCGTGTAATTGGGCATAAAATTGGGTGCAGTCATTTTTTATGAGTCTCAATTCAAAGGACTGAAGGGTTTTTCTTTCCAGAAGATTCTTTCGGAAAAGGTGGTATCTGTCCTGATCTTTTCTGGGAATGAATCTGCTCAAGAGCTTTCCAATCAAATAAATCCTTTCCATCCCCAACATGGCGGCAATGGTGAGATTGGCCTCCAAAATAAAACCCTTATCCGAAACCGTCATGTGTCCATCAGGGGAAAAATTATACAAATCGGAATACAGGTCCCGGGAAGCTTCGAGTTTCTGCTGGATTTTTCGAAGCTCATCGTTTTGCATTTCCAGCTCAATCTGTTGAATATGCAGATCCTCAACCAGTTTTTTCACATCGACCGATAATGTATCTTTAACGGCTTCGGGATGCTTA
>JARRRC010000259.1:0-4248 GCA_037381105.1 Desulfobacterales bacterium | reverse complement strand
CGGTAAAGGCTCATGGGAAGGGATTGATTTTATGTGTTCTCCATTACGGATAACATGCAATAGCGTAACCTTAAAATCGAAGCCGCCCATTAGTTCTCCCACAAAATCGACGGCCCGCATCGCACCTTCCGACCGGTCCAGCGCCACCAGAATGTTTTTTTCGGGCATCTTCTTTCCGGCGATAAAAACAGGTACAAAGTGTAGTCTCTGAATAACCTTAGATGCATTGCTGCCCAAAAATGGTTCCGGCAATCCTCCTTCGCATCTTCGACTGATAATCACCGCCAAATATTCGTCTTTTGCTTCTTCGACGATATCTCTAGCAATGCCTTTCTCACTTTGTTTGATTTTAACGGTGACAGCTTCTTTCGGGAAACCGGCATCGAACAGTATTCGTTGAGCCTTTTCCATAAACTGCTCGATTTTATTTTTTTGTGAAGCTTCCCAGGCTCTGACGTAGGCTACGGCTCCCCTGCTTTTCGGCTCCATTTCGATGTCCCAGTAAAAATCCGGCAGGTTGATAAACACATGATACAAGACCAGGTGCTTTTTCTGAAACGGGTCCCGTTTGGTGATATGCCGGATGGTTTCCAAGCAGCAATCCGAGGCATCAACAGCCACCAATATTTTATCTTTTAATGCCATTTTTGTATTCCCTAATACCGGCAGTGCCTCCTTGCAGTCAAGAAGGCACTGCACAATGGTTTAACACTTTTTCTTGGTGTCTTTTATCCAATAGCCTTTGCCGCGCTTCCACTCGCCGCCTTTCCACCAGGGTGGGTTGGGCTTCCACCAGCGATGGGGCGCTACATCCATGGCATAGGCACCCCTGGGGACTTCATGGGCAATGGCATACATTTTTTCAAATATGTCGCCGCGACCGTAAAGCTTGTTTTGTTTTTCCATCTGATCTTTCCAAGCATCAGGATTATATTTGGGCGAAATCAGCTTCTCAAGCTTATCCATTTCCGCGTCGGACCAGATGATGTTTCGAATACAGCACCGCCAGTGTTCGCTGCCCACCGGAGGATTTTCAATTTCTCCTGAGCCGGCTCTAATCGCAATGGATGCTTCTTCTTTGCCTTGGACTCCGACCTGCGTCAGATAGGCAGCTTCCATAATGGCTTCCTGGAGCCGCTCCGGCATCTTTTGAAGACTGTTGATATTCATACCGGTAACCCAGTTTCCGGAGCAGTATTTCAGATAAAGATATTGTCCGGTATATTCCGTGAAATGGATCATGCTGAAAGGAATCTCCCAGGCCTCCGCGCCGTCGATGGCGCCTTGCCGGACCGCGTCCACAACTTCCTCATAAGAGATCGCCACCGGGTTGACACCCATCAGCTGCATGCTGATCAGCCCGAAATAGGTGCCGGTGGTTCGAATCTTGGCACCGGTTGCCTTTAGCTTGTCCAAGGTATCCAATGCAGGTGTACCCTCTCCGAATTTCTTTTTGCTCATAAAGAATCCCCGGAGCCCGTAATCGCCGAACAGCATTTCCAGACCGTATAGTCTGCGCATGGGTTCCCGGAAAAGATCTTCGCTCCGGTGATCGTATGCGAAAGAATAAAGGGCCGCCCGGTTCGGCCAAAGTGCTCCCCAGTCAAGATTAAGCAGATACGGACAGATGGTCGACGAATTATTGGTGGAGGCGACATAAAAGTCGACAATTCCTTGAACGCATTTTTCAGCGCAAGTCATTTCACCGCAGATGGCGTTGGATCCTAAATGTTCGATGCGAATTTCACCGTCGGTCCTTTCTTCAACTTCCCGGACAAAATCGACGGTTCCGATTTTTGCCACCCACATGGTGTCGACACTGTGTCCGGCTGCCCCATAACGAAACTTGAACTTGGGTTTTGCCTTATACCGTGAGTTCTGAATGTTTTTGGCCTTCTGAGCCAGCATATGGGCATCCGGTATAATACCGGCGTTGGCAAAACTCTGCCAGGCAAACAGTGTGGAAGTGACACCGAATGTCATTGCAATCCGCGAGAAATCTCTGCGTGAAAGGGATTTTTCCAGGAAAGACGATTTTTCTTTTTTATTCTTGTCTTTTTCCTGCATGGTATTCCTCCTTTTTCATTTTGGGGTTCTTACTAAAAATGATCGATAACTTCTAGTTTTGATCTATCGATTTTTCCATGAAAGCCGTCTAAACTCTTAAGCCATCTTAAAAACATACAACGATCGACCACAAAATCATATCAACCGAATGTTGCAGTATATCAAACGGAGGTGAACCCATCTTATTGATAAACGGCAGGGATCGTTTTGACGGATCACTGCCGTTATTATCTGCCGTGCCATGAAAGCTGTTAGTCGGGTAACTGGGAGCGCAATGCTTTTGCTTTGGGCACGGCACTGGCGGCATCGTAAGCCCAGCCGTCCGCACCAATTTCATCGGCGAAGTCCTGTTTGACCGGTGCGCCGCCGATCATCACTTTTACCGAATCTCTAAGTTCGGATTTTGCCAATGCTTCAATGACATCCGGCATCACATCCATGGTATTGGACAGCAGCGCTGATAGACCGACGATATGAGGCTTGTTCTCTTTAACGGCAGCCACAATATCTTCGGTCGGCACATCCGGCCCCATATTTCTAACTTCGAATCCAGCGGTTTCGAGCATGGTGCCCACCAGTTCCAAACCAATGTCGTGTACATCCCCTTCGACGGTCGCCAATACCGCCCTCCCGGCACTTCCTTGACCGGTGCCTTCCAGCAGCAACGGTTTGAGGACTTCCATTGCTTTTTTCATGGATTCGGAGGACATCAACATCTCCGGAATAAACTTTTCGCCCCTTTCGAATCCGTCACCGCAGTCACGCAGGCCGGCAACAAGACCATCGTCTAAAATTTCAGTTGCCGTCTTGCCTTCATCCAAAGCTTTTTTAACCAGCTCGACGGTATTATTTTCATCTCCGTCATAAATATTTTTTCTGATCGATTCTATGATACTCATTTTATTGATCTCCTTGGTTTAACGCTATTTGTACTGTCCATATTTCCTGGCGGAATAGACCATGGCGTCGCGGTTGGCAAATGAAGACCCCTTTACATACCAGCAGTTGGTTCCCAGAATACAGCGAAGATCGGCACCTTCGACGGTATCAATAACCACCCGGGCGTTTTCTTCTATGTCCGCCGGTTTTCCTCTTTTCATGGTCGTGGCATACGAACATTTGGTTTGACCGTCCGTGGTGTCGGGTGTCGCCGCTCCAACGCCGCCGTTTAAGGCTTTGACCCTCGAGAGTCCATTACCGTTGGTCTCGACCGCCTTTTTCGTACACAGCTCGATATCCATGGGCCCTAAAAAATAGCAGTCTGCCTGATTCTGATAGACGAGATCCAGGCGATCATGCCAGTTGCCGCAAGGATGCATGGTGATATTCATCCCGGTCTCTTTTCTAATGGCTTCGATGAATTTTCGTTCGTAGGGCTGGGTCAATTTCTCATAGTGATCTCGGGAGATGCAGTCGCGGGCGGAGACCGGATCGTTGACCCACACGCAGTCGGCACCGGCTTCCCATGCCGCAACAACCAGCTGGAGCCATCCGTCCAGGGCCAGTTCCATCAGTTCCACCGCCCAGTCAGGATCCCTGGCAACAATCAAAAACCACTCTTTAAACCCGGTCAAACAGGCCGCGGTTCGGGAAGGACAGCTCCCCCAAGTCATGATGGGCACATGCTGGGTTCCCCGGCCGCGCTTAATCAATTCTTCTTTGAGACGTCGAATCACATAAAGAACCTTGGGCATATTACCGTCTTTGCGGGGATCGAGCTTCCATTTTGCCTTTTTCATGTCTTCTTTGGTCTTGATAAGCGGTTCGGCAATCTGCGGAACGTCGTTTTCCGGGTACTTGAGTTTTGCGCCGATGGCCTCTTCTACAGGTCCCATCATGTCATAATCGATGATACAGTCGAATTGAAATCGTTCCTGAGCCAGAATCTGTGCTTTGACATAAAGATCCGGATCATCCCAGGCTTGCTTAAAAGAAACACCGATGTATTCCAGAGCAGCCCATCTCGGGTAGAAGTGAACCGGAACACGGTCGGTTTTCTCACCGTTCAGTGATGCCATCAGTCTCTCATAAGGGGTCACTTCCTGAGTATTGCTGTACATGTAATAGGACATAGATTTTCCTCCTCCTAACGAATAATAGATTAATACCTGTTAACACTGATTTATTTGATATTCAAAAATCGATCAGCCTGTTTCACAAAACAAAATTGTATTCCGTTGC
>JARRRC010000258.1:0-4252 GCA_037381105.1 Desulfobacterales bacterium | reverse complement strand
CTGTCTAATGCTCGGTATTGTTTGAAGTTTATGTGGGTTTAACAATTAAATAACAACTGAACAAAGGGGTGAAGTATGAAGCTATTTAAGAGAACGGCGATATCGATATTGACGATTTTTATAGCGCTGGCCTTTGTGAGCATTTCATTTGCCGGTTCCGATATCCCAAACTACGGGATAAATGGCGGTGAGAAGATCGATTGGTATACGAAAGATATTGGTGCCAACTATTCGAAGGTCTGGACAAAGGATCAAATCAAGGCATTTGTCAACAAACCCTGGACAAAAGAGGAAAAGGAAAAATTGTTGGGTCCTGAATCAATGGGATATATCCTTGACAAAAAAGGGTTTCCCATGGAAAAGACCAAAGGAAACTTGACTCCAAAACAGCTTTACATGAATGGCAAGGCTGTCTGGATGCCGATCATGTTTCAATATGGTCTGGGCATGAACATGAAAACGTTTAAGAAAATTTGGATCGACGAGGGCAAATGGAAAGACCCCAAGCACTTTCTCCTCGACATTCGCATGGAGTCCGAATTCCTTCAGGGCCATATACCCGGAGCCATACGGCTGGATACAGGACTTGATTTTTGGTATTTGCCCGGACTGGCGCCTGATCCCACAGCAACCTATTACCTCCAGTGTAAAAGCGGTACCCCGGCGGACGGAGGCATCCGGGGAGCGCTGGTTGCCAGGCACATGAGAATGATGGGATATACCGGGCCGATTTACAATCTTACCGATGGATTCAGGGGATGGCTCGAAGAAGGCTATCCGGTCGTCAACCGTCACGGCCAGTTCCAACTGGTTCCGGGAACCTTCCAAAAACCCGATCCATATTTTAAAAAGGATAAATATCCCAAGACATTGCCTTACTCCCCTCAGCCATAGAGGAAAAAACAGCATCTGTGAAATTGCATCACCAAAAGGTGCAATTTCACATGATTCTTTGATAAAGAAATCCCCATGGTTGAACCGATCTTAAATCATTATTATAGGGTTCAACATGGGTATTTCTATTTTGGGCGGAAAAGGCGACAACCCGATTGTCAAAATTAACAGCATCATGTATGTTCAGTGATATTAATAAAAATTGATAGGCAATAGAAGAAGGAATAAAACATTATGGCAAAAAATCTTACGACAGTTATCAAGTCAGCCAAACATGAAGTCAGTATCTCCCGCGATAAAGGCATGATCATCATCGGAGAAAGAATCAATCCCACCGGCCGAAATGCACTTCAGTCGGAACTCAAGGCCGGAAAATTTGACATGGTTCGAAAGGATGCACTATCACAGCTGCATGCCGGAGCCGCCATCCTTGACATTAATTCCGGTCTCCCCAGAGTCGACGAACCTGCGCTTTTGGTTCAGATGATCAAGGAAGTTCAGGATGCAGCCGATGATCCCCCGATCTGTATCGACACGCCGAACGTGAAAGCCCTGGAAGCGGCACTGAGTTATTACTGTAAAGACGGTGCCAAGCCTTTGGTAAATTCGGTTACCGCGGAAACTGAGAGTCTTAAAAGGGTCCTGCCCCTGATTAAAGAATATGGCGCAGCCGTTATTGGTCTTTGCAGCGGCGATGACGGTATTCCTCAAACCACGGAGGACCGTTTAAAATACACGGAGATTATCCTGGAAGAGGCTGCTAAACTGGGTATCCCTGCCGAAGATATTGTCATTGACTGCCTGGTGTTGACACTGGGCGCAAAATGGGAGGCCGGCAAAATCGCTCTGGATGCCATCGCCATGATTGTAGACAAATATGGCGTCAATATTACCATGGGCGCGAGTAATATCTCTTTTGGATTGCCGGACAGAGAAAATCTCACTTCGTTTTTTATGGCGATGGCTGCGGTAGCCGGACTGTCCTGCCCAATATGTAATCCGCTCAAGGCACAAGAAACAATCGCCCTGCAGGCTGCCGATCTTGTTATGGCAAGAGATCCTTACGGTATGAAATGGATAAAAGGTTTCAGGGCTCGAAAGACCGAATAAAGCTCTTAACCACACAGAATAAAACACCATGGAAAAGGCCACCATAATCTTTCAACCTTCGGGTTCCCGGGGAAAAATTTTTAAGGGAAAAACCGTTCTTGAAGCTGCTCGAGAGATCGGCGAAAATATTGAATCGCTGTGTGGCGGCAAAGGGATATGCGGAAAATGCAGGATTTTGATTTCTGAGGGTCACTACCCGAAATATGGGATAGATTCCCGGCGAAAAAATCTTTCGGGCTGGCAGAAAACAGAAACGAAATTTATTGACAAAAAACAGAGAACCGAAGGATTTCGTCTGGCCTGCCGTGCGGCAATCAAAGGTGATGTTTTGGCTTTTGTTCCCGAAGAATCCAGGGCTGCCAAACAGGTCGTTTCAAAAAGCGTCCAACTGTCACCCACCCCATATGATCCCATAATAGAAAAATATGAATTGATCATGAATCCCCCATCGGCAAAGGGTTCTCAAGGAGATCTTGAACGTCTTGTAGAAGCATTGGGGAGTCAATACGGCTTAGAAGATCTCGGCTGCGACATCGATTCTTTGTATCCCTGCGATATTGAGGTGTTAAGGAACCTTCCATCCAGGCTTCGCGAACAGAATTGGCATGTTACCGCCAGTGTCTGGATGGATCGAGAAATTATTCGTATTCAGCCGGGAAGGGTATTGGATAGTTTTGGCATTGCAGTAGATATCGGCACCACTACAGTCGTTGCTTCCCTGGTACATTTAAACGCCATGAAAATTATAGATACGCAATACATCATGAATCCTCAGGTCAAGTATGGTGAGGATGTAATTTCTCGTATCAACCACCATGTGAATAATAAAGACGGTCTTGGGGAAATGAGTGCGGATATCATCGAAGCCCTTAACCGCATGATTGATTCATTACTGTGTTCTACATGGCCGGATAGTACCTGTTTCGCGGAAACGGCAGATGCTTTTAATTACAGTAAGGTGCAAAAGCAGCGGGCAAAAACACAAGGAAAATTCTTATGCCTTATTCCAGAGGATATAGAGGATGTCACCATCGTTGGAAATACGATCATGCATCACATATTTCTGAAGCTCGATCCCGGACATGTTGCTCGCTCTCCCTTTCCTCCGGTTGTTCAAAAAGGCCTGAATATCAAGGCCAAAAGTTTAGGACTCAACATATGTCCTTCGGCCTATGTCCACTTGCTCCCTAATGAAGCCGGTTTTGTGGGTGCCGACAATGTCGCCGTTTTAACGGCCGAAGCGCCGTATAAAAGCGATCAGATTCAACTGATTATCGATATCGGCACCAATGGCGAACTGGTTCTGGGAAACAAAGAACGTCTGCTGTCCACTTCCTGTGCGACAGGTCCGGCTTTCGAAGGTGCCGAGATCACTTTCGGAATGCGCGCCGCTCCGGGCGCCATCGAGCGTATCAATATTGATCCTGAAACCCATGAAGTGGTGTATAAGGTGGTCGGGCATGACGCATGGTCAAATTATGTGAAACCCGGGGAACTTCAAGTGCGCGGGATCTGCGGATCCGGAATTATGGATCTGCTGGCCGAGCTTTATCGTTCCGGAATCATCACCAAAAGCGGAGCGTTTCAACAGAACCTGACATCGCCCCGTTTTCGGATAAATCCCGATACGAAGCAAAGGGAATTTGTGATCGCTCGGGCGAATGAGACCGTAACAAGCGGGGATATCACCATAACGCAAAAAGATATCCGCCAAATCCAGCTCGCCAAGGCCGCCATTTATGCCGGCTGTAAACTGTTGATGCGAGAATGGGGAACAGATCGGGTTGACGTGGTAAAGATTGCCGGCGGTTTTGGAATTCACATTGACCCTTTCAAGGCGTTGATCATGGGAATGATCCCTGACTGTGATCCGCATCAAATCATTCCTATCGGTAATGCGGCCGGCGCAGGCGCCCTTGTCACTTTGCTCAACCGGGAAAAAAGATCCGAGTCCGACTGGGTGGCTCAAATGGTCGAATATGTCGATTTGGCTTCATTGAAGGGTTTTAAAGACGAATTTCTTGAAGCGCTTTATATCCCCCACAAAAAAGATCCATTTCCCCATCTGGAAAAGATTTTACCTTCTAAGATTCGTTTTCAGCGTTAAAAGCGTTTTGTCGGAGCTTTTAAGGATAGATTGAATCCGATCAGGATGGTTCCCAGGTCTTTTGCGTTTATATCCCAGCCGTATCGCGTTTTAAGATACACATCTATGGAGCCTGAGGGAGAAGCGGAGAGGACATCATGG
>JARRRC010000257.1:0-7926 GCA_037381105.1 Desulfobacterales bacterium | reverse complement strand
TCTTACCAAAATGATCGATCAAAGCTTCAGATCCCACAACCCCGGTCGTGTGGCAGATCAAATCAACAGCTTGCTTAGAAAATATGGCGTACCCGATTTTTTCTCATCCGTGGACAAACTTCTGGTACAAATGTTTTTGGGTTTGGGCCGCTACATTCCCAGTATTTCAGTTCCTAAAGTCATTGAAAAAATGCGCCATGACAGCAGCCGCGCCATTATTCCGGGTGAACCCGACGCCTTGTACGCGCATTTGCAAAAACGAAAACAACAGGGTGTTCAGATGAACATCAATCATTTGGGAGAAGCCCTGCTCGGAGAAACGGAAGCCCTGCAGCGTCTCGAGACATACATCAAAGATTTGAAAGATCCCGAGATCGAATGTATTTCCATTAAAATATCAACAATATATTCTCAAATCGAGCCGTTGGCATTTGAACACACGGTTAACATCTTAACGGAGCGCCTTTCCCGGCTGTATGCGGCGGCCAAAGAGAATGTTTACTTGCGAAACAACGGAACACAGGCTCCAAAGCTCGTAACCCTTGATATGGAAGAATACCGGGATCTCGAGATCACGGTAGCCGCATTCAGACAGACTCTTGATCAGGAAGCTTTTAAGGATTACACGGCGGGCATTGCCCTACAGGCGTATTTGCCGGATTCGTATGAGGTTCAGCAAAAGTTAACATCCTGGGCCAAAACGCGGACGGCAAACGGCGGGGCACCGATCAGAATCCGAATCGTCAAAGGTGCCAATATGGAAATGGAAAAAGTTGAATCCGCAATCCGAAACTGGCCGCTGGCGCCGTATGACAACAAGCTCGATGTGGATGCCAATTATAAAAAAATGGTTGACTTCGGTATGGCGTCGGAAAATATTCGTGCGGTTCATTTGGGGATTGCTTCGCATAATCTTTTTGAACTGGCGTATGCTTATCAATCGGCCGTGAATAATAGCGTTGTAGATTGTTTTCACTTTGAAATGCTGGAGGGAATGGCGGATCATATCCGCCGGGCCATTCAGGAAATACCCGGCGATATCATGCTTTACGCGCCGGTCGCCACAAAAGATCAGTTCATCAATGCCATTGCCTATCTGATCCGACGGTTGGATGAAAATACGGAAGGGGAAAATTTTCTAAGGTATTCGTTTAATCTTAAACCCGGATCCAATGACTGGGTGTTTTTACAGAAACAATTTGTTGATTCCTGCAAGCAAAAGAATTTTGTCGACAATACGCCGAACCGGAACCAGAATCGGATGGAAGACGCTATCCCCGATAAAATGGGAACCTATTATGCAAACGAATTCAATAACGAGCCGGATACGGACTGGTCTCTGGCGCCCAATCGCACATGGGCCGAAACCATTCGAAAAAAATGGTTTAAACATCCGAAAGACAACCCCATAAATGTTCCGCTGGTCGCGGCAGGCGAGGAGATATATACGGATCGCCCGGTGAGATCATGCATGGATCCTTCGCGGAGACCCGAAGAAATCCGTGTTGCGACATATGTGGAGGCAATCGATTCGGATGTGGAACGCGCCCTGGCTGCGGCCAAGGACGACCCGGATGGGTGGCGCATAAAAAATATACATCAGCGTCATGAAATCCTCAGCCGGGTGGCCGCGGAACTTCGCAAAGCCAGAGGGGATCTCATCGGGGCTGCGGCTGCCGAAACCGGAAAAATTTTCAAAGAAGCCGATGCGGAGGTCTCGGAAGCCGTCGATTTCGCCGAGTATTACCCGTTTTCCGTCAAGACTTTCTCGGATATGGAAAACATTCAATGCCGCGGCAAGGGTGTGGGACTGGTGATTTCCCCTTGGAATTTCCCCATTTCTATTCCTTGCGGCGGGATTGCGGCGTCTCTGGCCGCCGGAAATACGGTGATATTCAAACCTTCGTCCGCAGCCGTTCTGACGGCCTGGGAGTTATGCAAATGTTTCTGGACGGCCGGGGTATCTAAAAATGTTTTGCAGTTTCTTCCGTGTTCCGGATCGACGACCGGTGCAAAGCTCGCCGAACATCCGGATGTGGATTTCATTATCATGACCGGCGGCACCGATACCGGAATGACCCTGTTGAAACAGAAGCCGTCCATCTTTTTAACGGCCGAAACCGGCGGCAAGAACGCCACCATCGTCACCGCCTTGGCCGATCGATCCCAGGCCGTCAAGCATGTGATTCAATCGGCCTTCGGAAACTGCGGTCAAAAATGCAGTGCGACGTCATTGTTGATTTTGGAAAAAGAAGTCTATGAAGATGAAACATTTAAGCAACAATTGGTCGATGCCGCCGCCAGCTTTGCAACCGGCTCTTGCTGGAATTTTGAAAACAAAATGGGACCGTTGATTCAACCCCCGCAGGGCCACCTGAAGTGCGCACTGACCCGGCTCGAACCGGATGAATCCTGGGCGCTTTCGCCTGAAAATATTCATGACAATCCACAGATGTGGACCCCGGGCATAAAATGGGATGTGCAGCCCGAAAGCTTTACCCACATGACCGAGTTTTTCGGTCCGGTTCTTGCGGTGATGTGTGCCGAAAACCTGGATCATGCCATTGAAATGGTCAACCAAACCGGTTACGGGCTGACTTCGGGATTGGAGAGTTTAGACCGGCGGGAGCATGAATACTGGAGAGAAAGGATTCATGCCGGTAATCTGTATATCAATCGTTCGACCACCGGCGCCATGGTTTTACGGCAGCCTTTTGGCGGTATGGGAAAGTCAGCATTGGGAGGCGGCATCAAGGCGAGTGGACCCAACTATGTCTCTCAATTTATGGAATTTGAGGATGTGGGGTTTCCTTGTATCGGCGCTATCCGAAACGATGATCGCTGGTTACAATTGGTCCGGGAATGGGGGCTAAAATCCAACTGGGGCTCCATGGATGCGTTTAAGACAGATCTTGTCAGGGTGATCCGGGCTGTCAAGAGCTATTTTTACCACTGGGAAGGGGAATTTTCTTTAGAAAAAGATTACTTTCATTTGCGTGGACAGGATAACAAAATTCGTTATCTGCCCGTGGGGACGTTAGTGATACGGTTCCATCCGGAAGACAGCCTGTTCGATATTCTGGCAAGAATTGCAGCGGCTAAGATCACCGGATGCAAGACTTCCGTCAGCCTGCCCAAAGGCTTGAACAATACGGTGACAGCATTTTTATACGGACAAGACGGCCGGCGGTTTTTGGATGATGTGCCGATTACCCTTGAGTCTGATAAAGATTTGATGGACAGGATTCCCGGCATTCATCGCATCCGTTATGCGGCGCCGGATCGCGTTCCCGATAACGTATTTCAGGCTGCGGCCGAAACCGGATTTTTTATTTCCCGTGCAAAAGTCTCCATGGAAGGAAGGATCGAACTGCTGCAGTACCTCAAGGAGCAGAGTATCTGCTTTAATTACCATCGATACGGCAATCTCGGGGAACGGACACTGACCTAGTCGAACCAGTTTTTTAACACTTTCGCTTCTTAAAAAATCGCACCGCTTCAGGGCATAATTAAATTTTTGCTGAAAGAACTCGTGAATAAAGGCTCGTAATGAAAGAACCTGTCAAGGCTTTTCATAAAGACCAATAGATTTTACCATGACATATCCAATGCAAGATATTGAAATCACCTCACTTGAAAATTATGGCGATACAAGAGGCGCGTTGTACAACATCACTTGAAAATTATGGCGATACAAGAGGCGCGTTGTACAACATCTCCGATGCGGACCTGCAATTTCTCGATAACATTCAAAATATCCATTTCGGAAAAATTCGCCCAAATTCCATCCGCGGAAATCATTATCACCGCCAAGGCAAAGAGCTGTTGATTATCACATATTCGGATGTCTGGACGCTGGCCTGGGCAAAGAAAGACGCGTCAGAAATTTCAACAAAGAAATTTGCAGGGTCCGGGTCGGTATTGATCAAGATAAAAGAGGGCGTCGCCCATACTTTGAAAAATGACGGCGACAGGGATCTGGAACTCATTGCCCTGTCAAACAGAAGGTTTTCCAGAATAAGTACAGACGCATTTCCCAGAGTCTTGATTGAGCCGGGGAATTAAAAATGAATTTATGTTCATTTATTTTAAAATAGAAATTGAGCCCTGTTCTCCAATAACACTAAAGGCTTTTATCTCATAACCCCCAAAACTTCTTCATATCTATTCATTTCGAGCATTTGATTTCTTTATTTCCCTTGACATTTGATGTTTCGACTGTTAATGAATGAGTATTCATTCACCAACATGGAGGTTTGTCATTTCTACCAAAGAAAAAAACAACAACAAGTATCATCGAATACTAGAGGCCGCCGTCAAGGTATTTGCCGACCAGGGATTTTTCCAGTCAACGGTTTCCCAGATCGCCAAAGCAGCCGGGGTCGCCGATGGTACCATTTATCTTTATTTTAAAAATAAGGAAGATATCCTGGTCCAGTTTTTCAATTATAAAGCCAGGCAGGTTTTTGGCCGTTTCAGAGAGGAAGTCGACGGCGCCGACAACGCTGTCGATAAACTTCACAATCTGATTCGTCGACATCTCGAGGAATTTCAGAACGACCGAAACATGGCGATGGTCTACAGGGTTGAAACACACCAGAAGAGTCGGCTGATTGAAGAACAGATAAAAGAGATGTCCAAAATGTATCTCGATATCATCTCCGAAATTGTCGAACAGGGCCAGGAAGAAGGCGCCATCCGCAAAGATTTATATCTGGGACTCGTGAAGCGTTTCATACTGGGCGCTGTAGACGAGGTCATCAACACCTGGCTTCACGCCGGTTCTAATTATGATCTCGTTACAATGGCAGACCCCCTCGTCGATCTTTTTTTGAGAGGCATCGGGCATAACGACGTTCGCAGCGTTTAAAACCGTATGATCAGCACAGGATGTATCAAGGGCGTTGCTTTTCCGCTTCACTCTGACGTCCAAGTTTCTGTTCATTGAAACAATAAAGCCGCTCCGCCGATATCGTTACGCGTAAAAGTGCACCCCCCGAACCCATACATCCGCATATATGGGGGAGCGGCATCATCAAGAATAAGGAGAAAATGATAATATGACACAATACATCGCAGATCGAAGAGATGTCGATTTTGTCCTTCATGAGCAGATGGAGGTTGAAGATCTGAGCGAAACAGAACGGTTTAGTGAGTTTAATAAAAAGATCGTGGATATGATTATATCGGAAGCACGCAATCTGGCAATTAAAGAGATTCTGCCTACATGTGAAATAGGGGATCGACAAGGGTGTAAATTCGATAAAGGAAAGGTGGCTGTTCCGGAATCTTTTCACAGAGCCTACGAACTCTTGAGAGAAGGTGAATGGGTGGCCATGACCGCAGATCCCGAATGGGGAGGGCAGGGGATGCCCACAACGGTTGCCCTGGCGGCCAACGATTACCTCGTGGGGGCAAATTATGCGTTCATGATATTCTCGGGACTTACCCATGGGGCAGGGAAATTGATTGAATCTTTTGGTACCCAGCAACAAAAAAGGCTCTTTCTCGACAAAATGTACACCGGTGAGTGGGCCGGGACGATGGTTCTAACGGAGCCTGAAGCCGGATCGGATGTAGGGGCGCTCACCACAACCGCGGTTAAAAATGACGATGGGACCTATTCGATAACCGGAAATAAGATTTTTATTTCCGGCGGAGAACACGATCTGACCGAAAACATCATTCATCCGGTATTGGCCCGCATCGAAGGCGCTCCGGAAGGAACTAAAGGGATATCACTGTTTATTGTTCCTAAAATATGGGTTCATGACGACGGAAGCCTTGGTGAGTTCAATGACGTGGTTTGTACGGGTGTTGAAGAAAAAATGGGGATTCACGGCAATGCCACCTGTTCGCTTGTGTTCGGCGGCAAGGGAAATTGCAAAGGGATGCTGCTGGGAGAGGAGAACAAGGGGATGCGGGCGATGTTTCAGATGATGAACGATGCCCGTCTGCTGGTGGGTCTTCAGGGACTGGCCTGCGCTTCGTCTGCTTACATGTATGCCGTGAACTATGCCAAAGAGCGGGTACAGGGAAAGAATCTTCTGCATATCATGGATAAAGATGCGTCGTCGGTCCCCATTATTCAGCATCCTGATATCCGACGCCAACTCATGATGATGAAAGTATATGTCGAAGGGATAAGAAGTCTTCTCTATTATGTCGGAAGGTGCGAAGACCGGATCAAAATTTCAGAAGATGCAGGAGAAAAGTCAAAATATCAGGGCATCATTGACGTCCTCATTCCCATTGCCAAAGGGTATGTTACCGACCGGGCTTTTGAGGTTTGCAGTCACGGTGTTCAGGTGTACGGCGGTTACGGGTACATCAAAGATTACCCCATGGAACAGCTTTTGCGGGATTGCCGAATTACCATGATCTATGAAGGAACAAACGGTATTCAGGCCATGGATCTTCTGGGAAGAAAGCTTGGACTCAACAAAGGTAAACCCGTGATGGATCTTTTGGAAGAGATCCAGAAGACCATTGCCTTGGCAGCGGATACCCGTGGGCTGAAAGATTTTGCAGGCAGATTGGAGGCGTTGGTCAATAAACTGGGAGAAGTCGCCTTGCACATGGGAACAACCGCCATGTCTCCTGATGTCTTGAATGCATTTGCTTTCGCCCATCCGTTCTTGGAAGTCTGCGGCGATGTGGTTGTGGCGTGGATGCTTCTGTGGCGGGCAGCGGTCGCAGCCCGAAAACTGGAAAACAACCCTAAGAAAAAAGATGCCGTCTTCTATGAAGGGCAAATCAAAAGCGCAGAATTTTTCATTTATTCGATCCTTCCGATTACCTCCGGAAAGATGAAAGCCATTTTGGCTTTCAACGGCGCCGCCGTAGAGATCTCCGAGGATTCATTCGGAGGATAAAATATAAGAGGATCGCAATGGGAAAAAATCTAACCCCCTCTTCGCTGAGAGAACAGATTCGGTCCGGGAGTTGGACCGGACCCACCAGCGGCGCCGCCACGGGATATGTTCAGGCCAACCTGGTGATGTTGCCCAAGGAGGCGGCATTTGAATTTCTGCTTTTCTGTGTTAGAAATCCAAAACCGTGTCCGATTCTGGATGTACTGGAGCCCGGCCGGGCGGAACCGGCCATTGCGCCGGGTGCGGATCTTCGGACCGATGTGCCGAAGTACCGCATTTTTAGAAATGGAAATTCGGAAAAGGAAGTGACGGATATCACGGATCTCTTTGATCGGGAAATGGTCAGCTTTCTTTTAGGGTGCAGCTTTTCTTTTGAAAACGCGCTCCTGGCGGCCGGGGTTCCTGTGAGAAACATCGAAGAAGGCAAAAATGTTTCCATGTATATTACTTCAAGAACGTGCCGGCCGGCCGGCCGATTCAAATCTCCCCTGGTGGTTTCCATGAGACCCATGAGGCCGGAACAGGCAGTTCGGGCCATCCCGGTGACCACCCGGTTTCATCTGACACACGGCGCGCCCGTTCATCTGGGTTCTTTTCATGAAATCGGAATCAAAGATCCGAACCGGCCCGATTTCGGCGACCCGGTGGAGATCAAGCCCGGAGAGATCCCCGTATTCTGGGCATGCGGTGTTACTTCCGCACTGGCGGCGACTTCCGTCCCTCTTCCGCTGGTGATTACCCATTCCCCTGGGCATATGTTTGTATCGGATCTTAAAGATGAAGATCTGACACTGCTGTAAGCCGGAAACATAGAATCCGCTCTTATCCTATTTATCAAAACCGATCTGTCGCAGGGTAATCGCCCGTATCTTAAACCCTAAGTCATTGAAATGACTAGACGCGCAGGCGTCGGAGCGAAACGGGGAGGCGCACCCCCTGAACACTTACTTGTTTGCATTCAATTGAAGTGAAAAAAGATCCCTCATATTCCCGAATGTTGACTTCACTCATGAAAACTGACATAGAATATGCTCTAACGTTGCATAAACAA
>JARRRC010000256.1:0-6862 GCA_037381105.1 Desulfobacterales bacterium | reverse complement strand
TGCTGCGGGGCCATTTTGATCTTTGGCTGACTGCTATTTTGGCGGCGGGCGTTTTAATCGGTTCGCAAATAGGCCCCCGTATGGCTATAAAAACCGATCAATCTAAGCTTAAAAAATATTTCGCGTTATTGCTCGTGATGATCGCAATCTGGCTGATCTATGGAGTTTTGCAATAGAAAAAAACATCTCGTGAAACAGATTGAGAAATGCTTGACACTTATTCAGCATATCAGTAAGTTAAATATATCACCCCTCTGACCCTTGATTCGGATGTGGAGGCAGAACATGTCCCAGAAAGTTTTAATTGCATTGGATGGGTCTGAAATATCATCAAAGATTGTCGAATTTTCGGCAAAAATCCTTTCCAATAATTCACTGATCACCCTTTTCGGCGTGGTTTCCAATGTAGACCTTTTATGTGAACTGGACCCGCCCTTTATCAAGGGATTTGTTTCAAAAAAATATCCGGATTATTGCCGCAAGATTCAAAATGAAAAAAGCCGTGTTTTGGAGGAAACGCTTCAAGCCGGAAGACAAGGATTTTTAGACGCCGGATTTAAAGCAGAAGTATTGTCAACGAAAATTGAGGTTATGAAAAATGACGTCGCTTTGACGATCATAGAAGAAGCCCGCACCGGTTACGACCTGATCATTTTAGGCCGTAGGGGTCATGCCGGCTTAAAAGAATTCTTCTTTGGAAGCGTATCCCAGAAGGTCCTTCAGACAATAACGGATATTTCGATCTTGATTGTTGAATAAAAACAGGACGAGTATTATTTTTCTGTTGACATCGATTTATCCTTTATGTACTACAATGTGCTATAAACAAGCAATAATTGCCATGATAACAAAAGATCCAAACATATTTAGTCGTTTCTCAATGATGCCCATGATGTACTCCCGAGGTGCGCCCATGGATTGATCGCTTGGGATTTCCGATCAATAAAGCCGTGGGTGCTGAAAAACCCGCGGCTTTTTTATTTTTAAAGAAAGAGCCACCGAATGTTACGAATACCCTTTACATCAAATATCCGCTTTACCACCCTGCATGTCCGGCCCTGCCTATGGATAATGACAGGGCTCCTTTGGGAGCCGCCTCATGGAAGTTGATCCTGTTTTCTTTAAATTAATCGTTTAGAAATTTCCTTGTTGGACACAGATTATCAAGATTCTTGAATTGTAAAATAATAATATTATCTGTGTATATCTGCGAAAATCTGCCTGCCCCGCAGGTCTGGAAGATCATACTGGGGTGTAATATTTAACTTGACCCTGATAAGGAGATCTACTCATGGATAAAACCATAGAAGAAATCAATGAAAAAATCAGATCCGGAAAGGTGGTGGTGTTCACCGCCGAAGAGATCATCGATGTGGTCCGGGAAAAAGGGATTAAACAGGCTTTTCGAGAAGTGGATGTGGTGACCACCGGGACCTTCAGTCCCATGTGTTCATCAGGTGCTTTTTTCAACATAAAACAGCAAAATCAAAAAATGAAGTTCGGCGGCGGATTCGCCGCATTGAACGGCGTGCCGGCGTATGCCGGTCTGGCGGCTGCCGACATTTACATGGGGGCAACGGCAATTCCCGACGGCGACCCCCGAAACAGTAACGGCCGCCCCGGGAAATTCAGGTATGGCGGCGCTCATGTCATCGAGGATCTGGTTGCCGGGAAAAAAGTGCTGCTCAAGGCCGGTGCTTTTGGTACCGATTGTTATCCGCTGAGAAGCCGTGAACAAATGATCGGATTGGATGACATGAACGATGCATTTTTGTTCAACCCGAGGAACTGCTATCAGAACTATAATGTGGCCGTCAACCTTTCCGATAAACCCATATACACCTATATGGGCAAACTCAAACCAAACCTGGGTAATGCGTATTATTGCAGTGCCGGTCAATTATCACCATTGTTTAACGATCCTTATTTTCGTACCATCGGTATCGGCACCCGGGTATTTTTCTGCGGTTCAGAAGGCTATGTTGCCTGGCCCGGCACCCAGCACAATCCCGTTGCGCCGCGGCTGTCAAACGGCACCCCCCAAACACCTGCCGGAACCGTCGCCCTGATCGGGGATATGCAACAGATGAGCCCAGAATGGCTTCGAGCGGTTTCCTTTACAGGATACGGTGTCACGCTAAGCGTGGCCGTGGGTGTCCCCATTCCTATTATCGATGAAGATATGCTGCGTTCGGTTTCCGTTACCGATGCCGAACTTAAAGCCCCGGTGGTCGACTACAGCAGATATTACCCATTCGGCCAAGGGGAAGCAAAACTGGGCGAAGTCAGTTATAAAGAGCTGAAATCCGGAAATATCCACATAAAAGATCGAAATGTTCCGACCGGATCTTTTTCCAGTTACGCGTTGGCCCGAAAGGTGGCCCATCATCTCAAACAGCTCATTCTGGTCGGTGATTTTTTGCTGACGCAATTTCAGGCACCGCTTCCGGGTGCTGCAATCGGAAAGGAGGTCGCAGAATGATTAAGACAAAACTTGCTTTTATTTTTCCGGAAAAAACTGTTGAAGAGCCGATAACTTACCACCTGATCACAGATTACGGTGTTCGGGTCAATATTTTGCGCGCCAGCATCGATCCCGGGAAACAGGGGAGAATGGTTGTAGAATTGAGTGGCGAGGAAGTTCAAATTTCTCAAGCGCTGAATTATCTTGAAAGCATCGGTGTACTGGTTTCGCCATTGGCCCAGAAAATTCGGCATCTCGAAGACCGATGCACCGGCTGCACGGCGTGTGTACCCCACTGTCCAACCCAGGCGCTGGATGTAGATCGAGACTTATGGAAAGTATCCTTTGATCCTGAAAAGTGTATTGTTTGTTTCTCTTGTTTGGAAACTTGCATTTATCACGCCATGGCGGTGGAAGAACAGTTTGCATAGGGACTCCGTGTTTTTAAAAGCGCCGCAGCCTTTCACGGCGGCTGCGGCGCTTTTAAGTTTAACTCGATGATCAAAGGGTTGCTGAGAGCTCATCGATTTAAGGTTGAAATTTTTAAGATTTTAGAGTTATTCTGACCGTCAGTTGTGTCGAATATAGATCGCACATGGATCATCAAAAAAACGCCTTTGGAGAGAATAATGTATCGAGACTTAAAAGTGTTTTCAGGAAACTCAAACAAAAGGCTTGCAAAAGAAATATGTCGGCATCTCAACATCCCGCTGAGCAAACTGCATATCTCGAGGTTCTCCAATGACAACCTTTTCCTACAGGTCAAGGAAAACGTGAGAGAAAAAGATGTTTTTGTGATTCAATCATTCAGCCGGCCCGTCAGCAATCACATCATGGAGCTGTTGATCACCCTTGACGCCCTGCGCAGTGCCTCCGCCAAGAGAATTACCGCTGTTGTTCCGTATTCCTCATACGCCAGATCCGATAAAAAGGAGATTTTCAGGGCCGAGTGCAACCCGGGATTTGAAGCATTGCACTGTTTCGCCCACCTAGACCAGAATGTAGGCGAGGCGATCCCCTATCTGAACGCCGTACTCGGCGGATTCACCTATCAAAAAGATCCGCCGAGACTGGCCGAAAATAGCCGTGATGAAGAAGAGGCTTTGGGGCATTTCCGCCGCATCCGGGATGAAATAAAGATTTTTGTTGAAAAATTGCCGGAAATTTTAAGTCAAAAAAAGAAAGATGCCGTTTCCGATCAAACCCGTTTTGTTGCCGGGCTCAAGTCAGTTTTAGATCAACTCTCGGAACGTTTGAAAAGAACAACAAACTCTTAGGTGATATTTATGCAGTAAACCCTATTTCGCGTTTAAGCGTGACGCCGGCTCAAATGACAAAGATGTGTTGACGCATATGACACAACGTGGTATTAGATAAGTAACCGTTTAAAATTTATACTTCTATTCTTTCAATAACTTCATATTTTTTAAAGAGATGGGTTATGAAACCGCTATTCCCGGTTTCAAAAAAACTTTTTTTATGGTTGGGACTTCCTGTTGCCGTCATCACGTTCCTAATATCCGGATGCAGCCGTGATTCCGAATATACACCCGTCGATTTTTCCAAAACCATCAAAATAGAAAAATCCGCTCCTTTAGAAGACAAAGCGCATACGCTGAGAGTCGCGGTATCGGCGATGGTCTCTCCCAAGGAAACCTTTTCCACTTACCGGAATCTGCTTGACTATCTCGGCGACCATCTGAATTACAAGATTAAACTTATTCAACGGAAGACATATGGTGAAATTAACGAACTTTTTTTGTTATCCGGGGGAAGCCTTTTTACCAGGCATACCTTATTGTAAACAAAAACAGCTCTATCGAGAACATTGCTGGCTTAAAGGGAGGTGTGCTTGCCATGACGGATCCGGCATCAAACACCGGTGCTTTGGTACCGCTGTATTGGCTGTCGAAGATGGGAGAGAAACCGGATACTTTTTTTAAAAATGTGACCTATACTTACAGTCATGACAATTCAATACTCGCTGTTGCCAGGTCTTTGGTGGACGGTGCTTCCGTGGACGGCATGATTTGGGAGTATTATAACGCCCGTAATCCGATTTATACATCCCAAACACGGGTGATTAAAAAATCAATTCCTTTTGGAAGTCCCCCTTTTGTAGCCTCCAAATATTTGGCACCTAAAATTAAAGAAAAAGCCCGAGACCTGCTCCTTGACATCCATAAAGATCCGACGGGCAGATCTATTTTAAAGGAGTTGATGATCGACCGTTTCGTATCTCCCGAAGACACCTGGTATCAACCCGTACTTGAAATAAAAAAACAACTGAATGTGGCTTACAGAGGTTCAGATGTGGCCCAAGGATTTTAGAAAACGGCTCTTATTATCCGCTGCCGTGATCGTCATCGTGAGCGGCTTGATTATTTCCCAGATCGTCATCCATCGATACAGCAACACGTTGTTCCAGGTGGCGGCTGCCCGGGGCGAAAATATCGCACACAACCTTGCCTTGGATGCGGCCGATAAAATTCTCATCAATGACATGGTTTCTTTGCAAAATCTCCTTGACGACCGGGTACGAAGCAATCCAAAGATCGCCTATCTGTTTGTTGTCAGAGATAACCGGGTACTCACCCATACATTTTCCGAAGGCGTACCGGTTGATCTGATAAACGCTAATGCTCCTGAAAACAATCACCAGGGACATTTGAAAAAAATAATTTCAAACTCAAACGAGAGGTATATGGATTTTGCCTGGCCGATTTTTGAGGGCAAAGCCGGCATATTGCGCCTCGGATTATCTGAAAAACCGTTTCGAAAACAGATCCGTCAACTCTGGCTTCAGATGAGTGTCATTACATTTGTAATTCTGATACTCGCTCTGGTTGTCGCACATTTTCTGGTCAAACATATGACTCGCCCTCTGGTTCTGCTCACCAAACAAGTTGAAAAAATCGACGAAGGACATTTGGACGTGAATATCGAAATTGACGACCATGATGAAATCGGTCGTCTGGGCACATCTTTTAAACAGATGCTGACACGTATCCAAAATTACACGCTGCGACTTACAGAATATGCCAATCGGCTCGAAGAGAAGAATCGGGAATTGAATCTGGCCCACCGACAAACCCGGACCTCTTTCGAGATCGCCAAGGAAGTTGGTGCCTTGCCGAACTTGAAGGCGGTTTGCGAGTTTCTTGTTAAAAAGCTTCAGAACGTTGTCAAGTGTCAAAATATGGTTCTGACGGTTTTCAGCAGCAAAAAATCGGTTTTGTTTGCCTATTCCCAAAAGGATATCATCACCATGGAAGGGAATGCGGTCGATGCCATGGTGGCGGATCTGTCAGAAATCAAACAGATCGAATGTGTCGACAGCAATCAAATCCGGGTTGAGTTTAGCGAGTTGTCCTCGGCCCAAAAAACAATGGTGTATCCTGTGCGACTCGAAAAAAGGCTGCTGGGAGCGTTATATATCGGATGCCCCGGTGAATGCGATTGTGCCGTCAATGAACTCGATATCATCGACCTGGTTCTGAATCAAACCACCGGAGCGATCTTGAGGGCTGCCTTGTATGAGGACGAGATTAGCGATTTGAAACAAAAGGTCGATCAAACAGGATTTTCCGGCATGATCGGTAAAGACCCTCAGACCCAGGTTATTTTTAAGCTTATTGAGGATGTTGCCCCGTCGGATGCTACGGTATTGATCCAGGGCGAAAGCGGAACCGGAAAAGAAATGGTGGCCCATGCCATTCATCGCAAAAGTTTTCGCAAAGACAAGCCTTTTGTGGTGATCAATTGTTCGGCATACCCTTCGACGCTTTTGGAAAGCGAGCTTTTCGGCCATGAAAAAGGGGCATTTACCGGCGCGCTGAAAACCAAGCCCGGCCGTTTCGAACAGGCCGACGGCGGTACCGTTTTTTTGGATGAAATCGGCGAAATACCGCCTTCCGCGCAGATCAAGCTGCTTCGGATATTGCAAAGCAGACAGTTCGAGCGATTGGGCGGTCGAGAGACCCTGTCCGTGAATGTGCGCATTCTGGCGGCAACCCATAAAAACCTTTTGCAGGAGGTCAAAGACGGCCGATTTCGTGAGGATCTTTTCTATCGCTTAAACGTTATTCCGATCCATCTGCCGCCGTTGAGGGATCGACGAAATGATCTGCTTCTTCTTGCCCGGCATTTTCTGGATCGGTTTTCCAATATGCAGAATAAAACCGTAAAAGATTTTTCCACGGAAGTCATGCGAAGGCTCATGGATTATTCATGGCCGGGAAATGTTCGAGAGTTGGAAAACACCATAGAGCATGCCGTAGTTCTGGCTAAAGGTGAACATATCCAGGTCTCGGATTTACCCTCCGCCTTTTTAATAACAAAAACATCGGACTCGGACAAAACGGTCAGCCTTGAGGAATTCGAAAAACAGCATCTCAT
>JARRRC010000255.1:0-4608 GCA_037381105.1 Desulfobacterales bacterium | reverse complement strand
CCTATCGCATAATTTGCAGATGTTGGGAAACTGGCGGTTTTGAGATGTCAAGCTGCATAGCCAAAGCGCCGACACAAAAATCGTTAACTATTATGAGGTGGAGAGTTTTCAGACGGTTTTCGTCTGCCAGGGCTTTCAAAGAATTGATAAAGGCATCTTTAAACCAATTAACCTTTAATCTAGTTATTGATTCAAAAATTGTCAATCAGAAAAATGAAGAGTTTACTGACACAGGCGAAATCTCAGTTAAAATATTTTCCATAAAACCGGAGGGCATTTATCCTTATGGCTACGGCTCTTATTGTTTCTGCAGGAAGCGTATGAGGTGCCGCTGTGTGCGCCGGATTCAGCAACGTTGACATGACGGTGATCCACAGTCCGTATCTATAAACCCGACCAACATTTTCTTAAGGCTTGACATTATGGAATAATTTGATATTTAAAATACTTCAAACCCTTTCTCCGGTTTATCCTGCGCATGCTATTCCAATTCGGAGAAAGGGTTTTTTATTTTAAGGAGTAGGTCCCCTCCCCTGTTATCTTTTCTTAAATAGTTCCTGTATATCCATGCAGGTATGATCTTTGTGGTTTATAAACAAAAACCTAAGATTTTTTGTTCAAAATGGCTTGACATGTTGCCGTGTGGTATTAATCTCTAATAGTTAGGTAAAAACCACAATCGGTTTGCCATTGCCTAACCTCCTTTCTCCAGCCCCCGGAAATTTTCTCCGGGGGCTTTTTTGGTGTGCATAGAAGGGTAGCGCTTATATTTTTTGATATCCCCGTGAGAGATATTCTCATGTCTATTTATCAGATGATCTATTGGCAAGATGGGTATGATGGATCGGGATCAATCCTGCAGAACTAAAAAATTACGCGAACACCCCCCAATTCCTGTATAGAAAAAGAGTGTTTTTCTTCGGGGGCTCCGATAAAGATATTGTTTACCGGACCCCCGAATTCCTTGGAAACCGCATTCATGATTTCTGCTCCGAATTTACCCTCGCGGACCACCAGTTTCGTTTTGAGTAGCGGGAATATTTCATGAAGTGTTTTAAGGCTCTCAGCAAGGTATTTTTCTTTATTGTATTCGGGATGATTATATAGATGAAAAACAATGACCGATCGGCTCGATTCGTTGTTCATGATATAGTTGAATGCGGTGTTTAACCGGCTCAAATCCCCGCCGCGGGCAAAAAGGACCACCTTTTGTTCGGTGATGGAAGTAATATGATCGATTACCGTGGTTCGCCAAAGCAGAATCCGGGTCATGAGATTGTTCAGCACCTGTAAAATACCCCTTAATATCGGAATGCGCAGGTACATGAGTACCACCAACAAAACGGTGGGGATAAAATATTGCATGAAAAACAAGAGGTTTTTATAATCAATAACCACATTCCCCAAAATTCCCAAGCTTGTGGCGATGATGGCAACGATGATCGTCATCCACCCGGCCCGGTAGGTTCGTTTAAGCTCTTTGCGTCTAATTTTTAGAAGAATATTGCCGATGCCAAACAGCGTCATAACGCCTAAGAAGGATATGGTGTATACCCCGGCCAAAGAAAGCAGGCTGCCCCGGGTTACCAACAGAATCGACGAGCATAGAAGAAAAAAAGCGATAATAATGCGATGAGAGGTTCCCCTTCGGTTCTTTTTCAACAAAAATTGAGGTAAACACTGATCCAGAGCCATGCGCTGGACCAAACCCGTAACCCCCACAAAACTCGTCAAAACAGCTCCTGAAAGAACGGCGGCGGCGTCTATAACGATAATCAGCTTGAAAGTACTTCCGCCCATGAGGTGAGCCATCTCTGAAAGGAGATAATCCTTGTGAAAAACAATTTTATCCAAAGGTAAAAGATTCAGCGAAAGAATCGAAATCAACGGATTGAATATGGCCACGGTAATCAGCATATTTCTGAGGGTTTTGCGAAAAACGCCCACATCCTGTTCTTCCACGAAATTGGCCGAGCTCTCAAATCCGCTGATGCCGAGCAGCGCTGCAGAAAAACCCAGGCAGACCGCCACCAAAAGGTCGTTGCCCGAAGGTAATGTGGTGAGATTCCCTTTGAAGATGTGAAAGTCGATGGGCATGCTGATGAGGCCAAATACGCAAAAAGCTGTTAATGTAGATATGTGGAAAATAAAGATGGTCAAGGCGACCACCGCAGATTCGGTAATCCCGACGATGGCCAGTATTGCAAAAATACCGAGGACAATGATGGTGCCTCCCATAACGCCAATTGTCGGATATATGGAATGCAGATACTCCACAGCGGTTTTGGATGAAATCACAGCTGTGGCAATATAAGAAAGGACGGTCATGCACGCCGCCAGTGCTGCGGCAAATTTTGATGTGCTGTTAAGGAGACAGTTATAGGTTCCTCCGTTTAAAGGAAGGGCTTCCACCACTTCGGTATAAACCTTCTTATAAAGATACAGCAGAACGACAACCGCAAGCAAAACCACCGGAGCAAGCACCCCGGCAAATACCGCCGCAATGGCCGACACATAAAGGCAAGAAGAGGAAATATCATTCCCGCAGATTCCTGTGGCCAGCCATTGGTTTAATCGTTTCTTTGGCGAAGACCCAAAGAATAATTCCTCTGGCGTCGGCATCGCCAACGAATCTGCTTTTAAATCTTCACCCACTGGACCCCCACATCTTTACTATTTCTCTTTTTGCCGAAGCAAGTCAAGGCCGTCATTCGGGCCTAAAAGAATCATCACTTCGTCACCTTTCAAAATATACTTTCCGGTTGGAATCATGGACAGCTTACCGGTAGCAATTTTTTTGATCGCGATCACCTGAACACCATACTTGTTGATTAGATCAAGATCTCTCAGTTCCTTTTCTATAAAACTTTCTTTGGGTTTCAGTTCAATGATAGAATATCCTTCAAAAAAAGGTAAGTAATCCAGAAGGCTTGGATTGTGCATTCGCTCGGCCAGGGATATGGCCAAATCCTTTTCGGGAAATAAAATTTCCTGAGCACCGACCTTTCGGAGAATTCGCCCATGAGGTTCTGAAATCGCCTTGGCATACACCTTTCGAACCCCCACATCCTTGAGATTCAGCGTGGTATGAATGGAAGCGCTGAGATCATTTCCGATACAGACAACGGCGGCATCCATTTCCGTGATCGACAACGATTTAATGGCCTGTAGATCCGTCGAGTCCGCGATGACCGCCTGTGTCACATTATCTTTGATTTTTTGCACCAAATTCTGATCTTTATCGATGGCCAACACATCGTTTCCTTTCTCATAAAGATGTGTGGCAAGATAATACCCAAAATTTCCAAGCCCTATGATTGCAAATTGTTTCAATTTTTACCTCATCCCACCATAATGGATTCCTCTGCAAAATAATACCGTGTCACTGTATCCCGACTCAAGGCGACACCCACCACCAGCGGTCCCAGACGTCCCACAAACATGACCATGGAAAGAATAATTTTACCCATTTCAGAAAGCCATCCCGTTATGCCCGTGGAAAGTCCCACCGTACCGAAAGCGCTAACCACCTCAAAAAATAATTCCAAAAACTGCCCCCGGCTTTGTGTGTGAGGAACCTCTCCTATTTCAGTCATCAACACCAGCATTATGCCGATGCATACCACTAAGGCGCTGAGTATGACAACGCTGACAGCCTTTCCGACACTCCCGGCCGAGATGGTCCTGTTAAACAACAGAGGCCGGTTACGTCCCTTAAAGCGGGATAGACCCAGCATCACCAGTGTGGCAAGGCTGGTGGTTTTGATGCCTCCGCCACAGGAACCCGGAGATGCACCGATGAACATGAGTAATATGATCAGAAAAAGTGTTTCATTGGCCATACCACCGATGGATAATGTGTTAAATCCGGCGGTCCTGGCGGTAACCGACTGAAAAAAAGCAGCCAGGAAACGACTCGATGTGGGAAGCGGTGCCAAAGTATTGCGCCATTCCATAAAAAGAATTAAAATCATGCCGGAAACGATTAAAATGAACGTTGTCGAGAGCACGATCTTTGAATGAAGGCTGAGTCGAGACAAGGCGCGATATAAAATATTTCGCTCTCTCGAGTGTGTGAAAGCATCCTGTACTACGATTTGCCCGGCAAGACCGGGTCTTCGACCGGCAAGCAAGATAAAAAGTGTCGACATTGTCATGATGCCGAGACCTCCGACCTGGATCAGAATCAGAATAACAAACTGTCCGAACAGGCTGAAGGTACTTCCGGTGTCGACAACCGTAAGGCCGGTGACGCAGACCGCGGAAGTCGAGGTAAAAAGTGCATCGACACAACCCACGCGCTCACCCTTGGAAGCTGCGGGGAGCATCAGCATAATCGTTCCAATGAAAATCAAAAGGGCAAATGCAACTATGGCGGTACGCGCAGGCGACCGGACTATAGATTTCGATATTCCCATGGATCAAATCGGCAGTTGTTTGTAAAATCTTTAAATACTAATGAATTTTATTTTCCTACTCTTGAATAAACATCATCTCCCAGATCGGATGAAATGCCTTTTTTTAAATAGTGGTACCCCACGGCGGCGATCATAGCGGCATTATCTCCGCAAAGTTCGACGGAAGGGATATGAACCGTCAAACCGTTAC
>JARRRC010000254.1:3175-7438 GCA_037381105.1 Desulfobacterales bacterium | reverse complement strand
ATATGAGTTTTAATATCATGACCTTAGGGGGCATGGCGGCCGCCATAGCGCTGATCATCGATGATATGATTGTGATGCAAGAGCAGATCGTTCGCGGGCTGCGCAGCGGCTCCGGCGGCCATCATGCGCGTGTGATGAAGGCCGTACGGGAGTTTACAAGGCCCCTGGCCGGTTCATCCGCCTCCACCATCATTATATTCACCCCCATGGCTTTTTTGTCCGGGGTTACCGGCGCTTTTTTCAAATCCCTTTCCCTGACCAAGGCTTCCAGCCTGATTATTTCATATTTCATCGCGTGGCTGGCCGTACCGCTGCTGGCGGATTATCTTCTCAATGAAAAAGATGCGGATCGCGAAGAAGAGGGCACATTGACTCGGATATTTCACCGGTCTTACGAAGCCGTCATGAAACCGTTCCTGTCCCGTCCGATCCTGATTCTGGCAATGATTGTCCCTTTAATTGCCGCTGGCTGGCTGGCTTACAAACACTTGGGGTCGGGATTTATGCCCAAAATGGATGAAGGCGGATTCATCCTGGATTATCGTTCCTTTCCCGGAACTTCGCTCAAGGAAACAGATCGTTTGCTGCGCCAGGTTGGGAGCATATTACAGAAAATTCCCGATGTCCAAACTTACTCCCGGCGTACGGGATTTTCCCTCGGCGGCACCTTTACCGAAGCCAATGAGGGGGATTTTTTCGTACGGTTGAAACCGTTTCCCCGGCGTCCCATCTGGACGGTCATGGATGATGTACGAACTCGAATAGAACATTCGGTCCCAGGACTTCAGATCGAGATGTCCTTGTTGATGGAGGACCTGATCGGGGATCTGACCGCTGTTCCTCAGCCTATCGAGATCAAGGTCTTTTCCGGCGACGGCAAGCTGCTCAGGCGTCTCGGACCTAAGATCGCCGAAGCGATCCAAAAAATTACGGGTGTCGTTGACGTCAAAAACGGCATCGTGCTGGCCGGAGATGCCCTGGATATTCGGGTGAATCGCGATAAGGCATCCCTGGAAGGGGTGACTCCTGAAGAAATAACAGGAACCTTGGCCGATTTTCTAACCGGTGCTGTCACGACACAGATTCAGCAGGGCCCTAAAATGGTCGGGGTGCGGGTATGGATTCCGTCCGGCGCCCGCACCAGAGTTTCGGACATCCGTGATCTTCGCCTTCGTGCTCCTGACGGACATCTTTTCCCGCTTAAACGGGTGGCAACGATCAAAGCCGTTATCGGACAGCCCCAGATCATGCGTGACGATTTGAAAAGAATGATTGCCGTCACAGGACGCATCAGCGGCCGGGACCTGGGTTCGGTTATCCGGGACGTCAAGTCTGCCCTGGACACACAGGGATTGATACCCAAAGGCGTCTATTACACCCTCGGCGGCCTCTATGCGCAGCAGCAAATCGCCTTTACAGGACTCATCACCGTATTTGCTTCCGCCGTCGTGCTTGTATTTTTGCTCCTGCTCTTTCTATACGAGCGCTTCTATATCGCCATCTTCATCCTGATAAACACGCTACTTGCCCTGGCAGCGGTGTTTATTGGGCTTTATATCACCGGTACGGAAATCAATATCTCATCCATGATGGGTATGACCATGATTGTCGGCATCGTAACGGAAGTCGCTATTTTTTATGTCTCGGAATTTTTCACACTTCCGGCTGAATTGGAAAAAGAGACCGCGCTGATTCAGGCGGGAAAGAACCGCATGCGGCCCATTGCCATGACAACCTCTGCGGCAATACTGGCGTTGCTGCCCCTTGCGCTGGGAATCGGACAGGGCTCCGCCATGCAAAAACCCCTGGCGATTGCCATCATTTCCGGTCTGGTCGCACAAATGCCCCTGGTATTGATCGTTTTACCTGTTTTTCTAAAAAAATTTGGACCGAAAAACAGCTAAGCGCTTGAAAATAAAATCCAGAACCTGTATGAGACTTTCCATGAGAAAAGCGTTTTTACCGTTTTCCAGGCCGAGTATTTCTGAAACCGATATCGCCGCTGTCAACGAAGTCCTTCGTTCCGGATGGATTACCAGCGGTTCGAAAAATGCCGAATTCGAAGAAAAATTTCGCCGATTTACCGGCTGTGCCCAAGCCGCGGCCCTGTCTTCGGCAACCGCGGGGATGCACCTGGCTTTGAAAGCATTGAAAATAGGCTCCGGCGATGAGGTGATTACCCCATCCATGACGTGGGTATCCACGGTGAATCTTATTGTTTTAAGCGGTGCGACGCCTGTTTTTGCGGATGTCGATAGAGAAACGCTGATGGTCACCGCGGATTCGATTCAGGAAAGGCTGACTGATAAAACCAGGCTGATCATTCCGGTTCATTTTGCCGGTGCTCCGGTCGATGTGGCGCCGGTGCGAAAACTTGCCGAAAGCCGGGATATCCGCATTATCGAAGATGCGGCCCATGCAGTCGGCACCGAATATCATGGTGAAAAAATCGGTCAAAAGGGCACTTCGATATTTTCGTTTCATCCCATTAAAAATATAACATGCGGCGAAGGCGGCATGTTTTGTTCAGACGATATTGATCTTGTCGATCGAATTCGCCGGCTGAAATTTCACGGGCTGGGCCTTGATGCCTATGATCGGCAAACTCAGGGAAGATCGCCCCAGGCACAGGTTCTGGAGCCGGGATTTAAATATAATCTGCCGGATATCCTGGCGGCCTTAGGAATTTGTCAACTGGCCAGGATTGAAGCGTTTAATCAAAAAAGGATGCATTTGGCCGTATATTATCGAAAAAGACTGGCAGAAATTAAAGGAATATTGCCCCTTGCCCTTCCGGATTATTCCCATAAGCATTCCTGGCACCTGTTTATCATTCGTCTGGATATTGAAAAATTGAAATTGAGTCGCGATGATTTCATGGAGGAACTTAAAAAAAGAAATATCGGCACAGGCCTGCATTTTCGTGCGGTTCATCAGCAAAAATATTACCGGGAAACAATGAAAATTTCATCAGATGTATTGCCCAATACGGAATGGAATTCCGAACGGATCTGCTCCTTGCCGCTTTTCCCGGAGATGACGCACCAAGATGTGGATGACGTTATCGACGCAATAAAAGACATTTTAAAATCATGAACGACATGAACGATAGGGTATTACTTTCCATTGTTATTCCGGTGTTTAATGAAGAAGAAAACCTGGATGAACTCATTCGGCGCTGCCTTTTGGCATGTGAACGGACCGGTCGTTTTTTTGAAATCATCCTGGTTGACGACGGCAGTGCGGA
This sequence comes from Desulfobacterales bacterium, assembly GCA_037381105.1. Classification (GTDB taxonomy): domain Bacteria; phylum Desulfobacterota; class Desulfobacteria; order Desulfobacterales; family UBA11574; genus UBA11574. Next base: position 4,191 of record JARRRC010000254.1, on the reverse strand, counting down.
CGGCTCCGCCGGAAAAATTGAGACTGCATCAAAAACCAATCCCGGCAAAGTGGTCGGTGTTTTTTTAAACAGAAATTACGGGCAGCATGCCGCGGTAATTGCCGGGTTTGAGCAATCCAGGGGCGATATTATCATCACAATGGACGCTGACCTGCAAAATCCGCCTGAAGAAATTCCCCGACTGGTCGACGCCATGGACAAGGGATATGATGTAGTGGGGAGCGTAAGGAAACACCGGCAGGACACGCTGTTTAGAAGGATGGCCTCCGCCATTATTAATAAAGCGGTTCAGAAAGCAACCGGTGTGATGATGCACGACTACGGATGCATGTTGCGGGCCTATCAAAGACATATTGTCGAGGCAATCTTAAAGTGCAGGGAACACAGTACCTTTATTCCGATTCTTGCCAACAGCTTTGCGCGAACCACCACCGAGATCGACGTCAAACATGAAGCGCGGAAACAGGGCCGGTCCAAGTACGACTTTATGAAACTTGTGATGCTGCAGTTTGATCTGCTCACCAGTATGACAACCTTCCCTTTGCGCCTGTTGAGCATACTCGGAGGAATAATCTCGGCGGCCGGTATTGGTTTTGGCGTGTTCCTTTTGGTGATGCGAATTCTTTACGGGGCGGAATGGGCGGCTGAAGGTGTGTTTACGCTTTTTGCGATTTTGTTTATATTTGTGGGGGCCCAGTTTGTTGCCATGGGACTGCTCGGTGAGTATATCGGCAGAATTTATCATGACGTAAGGGCCCGTCCCAGGTACTTTGTGCAGAGGGTATCGGGAGATAAAAAATAGATGAAAAGGAAAATAATGAAAGCAATCGTGTTGGCCTATCACAATATCGGATGTGTTGGGATTGAAGCGCTGCTGAAAAACGGATTCGAGATTGCAGCGGTTTTCACGCATAAGGACAATCCAAATGAAAATATCTGGTTTGATTCGGTGGCCGAACTCGCATCAAGCCATGGCATTCCCGTTTACTCACCGGAAAATATCAATCATCCCATAT
>JARRRC010000254.1:0-3092 GCA_037381105.1 Desulfobacterales bacterium | reverse complement strand
CATGATCCGTTCAAACATTCTGAGCATCCCACCGGCGGGCTGTTTAAACCTCCACGGTTCTTTGCTGCCGAGATATCGTGGGAGGTGTCCCATTAACTGGGTGCTGGTCAACGGTGAAACGGAAACCGGCATTACCCTGCATTACATGACGCCCAAAGCCGATGACGGGGACATTGTCTGTCAGAAAAAAATTTCGATTTCAGATACGGATACGGCTCGAACCCTTCATGAAAAAGCCAAAAAGGCGGCATCGGACATGTTGAACGGCATTTTGCCGGCATTACTTGCAGGAACGGCTCCCCGAACGCCTCAAGACCATACTCTGGCCACTTACTTTGGGGGGCGGGGTCCTGAAGACGGTAAAATCGACTGGATCCGGGATGCCGATGAGGTCCGGAATCTGGTCAGAGCGGTTTCCCAGCCCTATCCCGGCGCTTTCAGTTATATGGGACATCGAAAATGCATATTCTGGACCGTCAGCGTCATCGATGAAAACGGTGGTTCGCCGGGAGCAATTCTATCATCGGATCCTCTTGTAATTGCCTGCGGTAAAAAGGCCATAAAGGTTGAGTTCGGCCAATCCGAAGACGGCGTATTTATGAGCGGAAAACAACTTGCAAAGGAAATGCATTTTGTTCCGGGGATGAAGTTTGACGAACCTTCAATCTGCCGCGTAAGAATAGCAAGAAAAAAACAGGTTTTAATACTGGGCGTCGACGGATTCATCGGCAACCATCTCAGTGAAAGGCTTCTGAACAGCGGAAAGTATGAAGTCCATGGAATGGACCTTGGATCAACATCGATTCAAAGGCTGCGGGATCGAACCGGATTTCATTTTTCCGAAGGTGATATTTCCATCCATCGGGAATGGATAGAATATCATGTCAGAAAATGTGATATGGTGATTCCGCTGGTTGCCATTGCAACGCCGATTGAATACACCCGCAATCCGATAAAGGTTTTTGAGCTTGATTTCGAAGAAAATCTGCGGATTGTCAGATACTGCGTTAAATACGGCAAGCGCATCATATTTCCATCCACCTCGGAAGTCTATGGAATGTGTGATGAACAGGAATTCAATGAGGATGACTCCCGCTTGGTCTTAGGGCCCATTCGAAAACAGCGGTGGATTTATTCATGCTGTAAGCAAATGCTCGACCGGGTCATTTGGGCTTATGGTGCACAAGAGGGGTTACAATTCACTTTATTTCGGCCTTTCAATTGGATCGGCCCACGGCTCGACAGCCTGGAATCCGCACGTATCGGCAGTTCCAGGGCCATCACGCAATTGATACTCAACCTGGCTGAAGGCACGCCGATTCAACTTGTGGACGGAGGGGAGCAAAAACGTTGCTTTACCGATGTGCAAGACGGTGTCGAATGCCTTTACAGGATTATAGAAAACAACCAGGGGTGTTGTGACGGAAAAATTATCAATATCGGCAATCCCGACAACGAAGCCAGCATTAGAGAACTGGCCGAAATTCTGGTTGAAAAATTTCACGAGCATCCGTTGCACAAACAATTTCCCCCTTTTGCCGGGTTTCGTGAGATTGAAAGCAAAACCTTTTATGGATCCGGATATGAGGATGTACAGCACAGAAAGCCGAGCATCGAAAATGCACGGCGTTTTTTAAAATGGACACCGAAGATCGATATCCGGCGATCCGTTGAAGAAACCCTCGATTTTTTTCTAAAAGAAGCGGTCAGGACCGGAGAATGCGGTACCGGCCGGCCGCATGATATGTAGTCTGAGATGATGAATCCATGAAAATCGGTTTGCGTATTGACGTTGACACGTTCCGGGGCACTAAAATGGGGGTGCCGAATCTTTGCGCAATACTTGAAGCGCACAACCTGAATGCTTCCTTCTTTTTTTCCGTGGGACCGGACAATATGGGGCGTCATCTATGGCGCCTGCTGCGCCCCGCTTTTTTTATAAAAATACTGCGAACAAAGGCATCCAGCCTTTATGGATGGGATATTTTTTTAAAAGGGACCTTTTTGCCCGGGCCCTTCATCGGCGACCGTCTTTCCGATATTATTGCGGCTGTCTCAAAAAGAGGGCATGAAATCGGCTTGCACGCCTGGGATCATTATCACTGGCAAACGCATATCGATGCAATGGATAGAGGGGCCATAAGAAACACTCTCGTAAAAGGATTTGATGAACTGACGCGGATTACCGGAAAACCGCCGGCCTGCTCGGCAGTGCCGGCATGGAAATGCACCAAAGATGTTCTTTTAGAAAAGGAAAGGCTTCTTTTTCGGTATAACAGCGATTGCAGAGGCAGAAGTATTTTTTATCCCATTGTCGACGGAAAGGAGTTGTCCCAGCCCCAGATCCCCGTGACACTGCCCACCTATGACGAAGTGATCGGGCATCATGGCATCTCGGCTCTTAATTATAATGAATATTTATTGTCGCTGGTAAAGCCGGAAGCATTGAATGTATTAACCGTTCACGCTGAAGTTGAAGGTATCTTTTGTGCAAAAATGTTTGATCGGTTTTTAAAGAAGGCCCGGTCAAAAGGGATGATATTTGTTCCTCTGGGTTCACTTCTTCGGGAGAAGATCCCTGTCGAAAAGTCTTCCATTAACCGTGGAAAAATTCATGGCCGTGAAGGGTGGATTTCCATTCAGGTGTAAAATTGAATATGAGAAAATCGCATGTGGCCATCATCGGTATTTTTCTGCTTCTTTATATCGTTCCCCTCGGGATTCGACCCATTGTCATTCCCGATGAATCACGATATGCTGAGATTCCCCGGGAGATGATCGCTTCGGGGGACTGGATTGTACCGATACTCAACGGACTCAGATATTTTGAAAAACCTGTACTGGGATATTGGCTGAATGCCTTAGCCATCGAGCTTTTCGGAGAAAATGCATTTGCCGTTCGCTTCCCCTCGGCTGCGGCTACAGGGATTTCAGCGTTTATAATTTTTTTATTCATTCGCCGATTTTCAGGAGATATTATTGTTGCAACTTTTGCCGCATTGATTTTTCTGACCACATTTATCGTATATGGGATTGGAACGTTCAACATACTGGACAGCATGCTGGCAGTATTTGTTACCGCTTCAATGGCA
>JARRRC010000253.1:0-10563 GCA_037381105.1 Desulfobacterales bacterium | reverse complement strand
CGGACTTTCGGTGGTGGTGATGAGTATCATGATTGCCACTGTGCGCGAATTAACCAAATATATTTTCAAGGAGGCAGTATAAGGTGGAACATCCCTATCTATTTTTCGTAAAGCTGTTTGAAATGTTCGGTATAGGACATTTTGCCGAAACCTATCCTCACATTGTTTATTCCTGGGTAGTGATGATTATCTTGGTTGCACTTGGGATCTTCGGGGCAAAGCACGTAAGTCTGGTTCCTTCAAAAATACAAAATGTCCTGGAGATCATTATTTCAGGAATCGAAGAATTCACCATCGACATTACCGGGGAAGAGGGGCGCTGGCTCTTTCCGCTTCTTGCAACGGTTTTTATTTATATTTTTGCCTGTAACATCATGGGTCTCTTTCCCGGATTTTTTCCGCCGACCGCCAACCTGAACACCACCCTTTCCTGTGCGCTTGTGGTAGTGCTGTTCACTCACGTGATCGGTGTTAAGTATCACGGCACTAAATATATTAAACACTTTTTAGGGCCTGTATGGTGGATGGTCCCTCTGATTTTCCCCATTGAGATTATTGGACATCTGGCCCGAATTCTGTCTCTTTCTTTTCGTCTTTTCGGGAACATGATGGGCCACGAACTTGTATTGGGTATTCTTTTCATGCTGGCCGGAATATTTTTTGCACCGCTTCCGATTATGGTCCTCGGGATTTTTGTTGCTCTGGTGCAGGCATTTGTCTTTTATCTGCTTTCCGTTATGTATTTTACCGGCGCCATCGAACATGCGCATTAATGCCCTGTGAATTTTACTAATTTTAATCTTAGTTCACTTTAGCTCATTTTAGTTCATTTTAGGCACTTTTAAGAAAGCCTTGATAAACATCTGTATTAGCTAGAGTTATGCATATCATCTAATTTAGTTATTAGTAAGACATAATAGTATTTAATAATATGCTTTTTATATTTTAATGGGAAAATGGAAGAAGCATAAAAACCTAAAGTAAAGGAGGATTAGTCAATTATGGGCGCAGAAGCATTACAATTTTTCATTGCCTGCGTGACCGCAGCAGGTTTCGGAGTCGGGATTGCAGCTTTTGGTTGTGGTATTGGACAGGGACTTGGTATAAAGGGCGCGGTTGAAGGTATTGCCAGAAATCCCGAATCATCCGGCAAGGTAACGGTTACCATGCTGATTGGTCTTGCAATGGTTGAATCACTTTGTATTTATGCACTGGTTGTTGCGCTGATTCTTATCTATGCCCATCCCCAGGCAGCGTCGATTGCTACGATGTTGGGTGCCGGTCACTAAGAACAGACACATTTTTTTCAAAAAACAGGGCTGTACCGTTTGAAGTGCAGCCCTGTTTTCATTAGTGGTTATTTATTTTCCAATTCCTCTATCCTCTTTTCTAAAAAATCAATGCACCAGGACCTTTTTTAAAAACTCGCCCGTATAAGAACCGTTTATTTTTACGATGTCTTCCGGGGTGCCGAACCCAACAACATTTCCCCCTTCATCCCCGCCTTCGGGCCCAAGGTCGATGATATGATCCGCAGTTTTAATCACATCCAGATTGTGTTCGATGACAATAACCGTATTCCCTTCGTCCACAAGCCTGGAAAGCACATCGAGCAGTTTGCGAATATCATCCGTATGGAGTCCCGTCGTCGGCTCATCAAGGATATAAACGGTTCTTCCGGTGGCGGTTTTTCCAAGTTCTCGAGACAATTTGACGCGCTGGGCTTCGCCGCCTGAGAGCGTCGTCGCCGGTTGACCGATATGAATGTATCCCAGGCCCACATCAATCAACGTCTGCAATTTGTTCCTGATATTGTTTATCCTTTCAAAAAACTTAAAGGACTCATTTACCGTCATGTCGAGGATATCGGCAATATTTTTCCCCTTGTATTTGATTTCAAGGGTTTCACGGTTGTATCTTTTTCCCTGACAAACGTCACAGGCTACATAAACGTCCGGTAAGAAATGCATCTCTATCTTTATGATGCCGTCTCCACGACAGGCTTCACACCGCCCTCCTTTGACGTTAAAACTGAACCTGCCGGGTTGATACCCTCTTATTCGCGCTTCAGGCGTCCTGGAAAAAAGTTCTCTGATATATGTAAAAACACCGGTGTAAGTTCCGGGATTGGAGCGCGGCGTTCTGCCGATGGGAGACTGGTCGATATGGATGACTTTGTCGATATGCTCGATCCCCCGCACCCCCTGGAACAAACCTGCCCGCATCCTGGCATGATAAAGCCGTTGGCTCAGGACGCGATAGAGGGTTTCCAAGACCAGTGTTGATTTCCCGGAGCCGGATACGCCCGTGACACAGATCAGACATCCCAGAGGGAATGACACCTGAATATTTTTAAGATTATTTTGAGATGCGCCATCGAGAACGATTCTCCGGCCGTTGCCGGATCTTCGCTTTGCGGGCACCGGAATGCATTTGCGGCCGGATAGATACTGTCCGGTCAATGATTTTTCTGCTTTTAAAAGCTGATCCGGCGAGCCTGAATACACGATGTATCCACCGTTAATCCCTGCTCCGGGCCCCATATCGACGACAAAGTCCGATGCGCGTATGGTTTCTTCATCGTGTTCCACTACAATTACGGTATTGCCAAGATCGCGCATTTGAAAGAGGGTTTCCCGAAGACGCAGGTTGTCTCTCTGGTGAAGGCCGATACTCGGTTCGTCAAGAACATAAAGCACACCGGTAAGTTTTGAACCGATCTGAGTGGCAAGCCGTATTCGCTGGCTCTCTCCACCGGAAAGCGTGGATGCCGAGCGATCGATGGTGAGATAGCCCAGTCCGACGTTTTCTAAAAAACCGAGGCGTTCTTTGATTTCTTTCAAAATTCTTTCCGCGATAATCTTTTTTTGCCGGTCAGCTTCAGATCGTGAAAAAAAGTTCGGGCTGTTGTTACCGAAAGTTGCGTAATTTCATAGATGTTGAAATTCCCTGCCCGAACAGATCTGCTGGCCCTGTTCAATTTAGCGCCGTTGCATTCAGGGCAGGACCGAAAATTCATATATGGTTTAATCTCTTCTCTGGACTGATGGGACCCTGTTTCCAGGTATCGTCGATTAAGTTTCGGAATGATCCCTTCAAATGATTTTTTATAGGTAAAGCGACGGTTTCTTCGTTCAAAGTAGAATGTAATCCGCTCATCCCCTGAACCATATAAAAGGACCTTTTTAAAATCATCCGAAAGATCTTTATACGGGGTATAAATATCGACGCCGTAGTGTGAAGTCAATGCATCTAGAAATTCAACGAAATGGACGGTGTTTCTATTGGCCCACAAAGAAACCGCGCCTTCTCTTAAGGAGAGTTCGTGATTCGGAATAAGCAGATGCGGGTCAAATTCGGTTGTTGAACCCAATCCGTCGCATTTCGGACAGGCGCCTTGGGGAGAATTGAAAGAAAAACTCGCCGGAGTGAAATCCGGATAGCTGATTCCACAGGTGATGCAGGCAGACTTTTCGCTGAAAAAAATGGTTTCTCCATCAGAAACATCTGCTGTGACAAAACCGTTTGAGAGTGACATGGCAAGTTCTATGGAGTCCGCAAGCCGGTTGCGAATCTTATCTTTTACGACCAAGCGGTCCACTATCACGTCGATCGAGTGTTTTTTATTCTTATCCAGCCCTTGGATCGATTCAATTTCCAAGGTCTCTCCATCGACACGGACACGGGCGAACCCTTCCTTTTTCAGCCGCTTAAAAAGACCATCGTGCGTACCCTTCTGACCCGATACAAGGGGCGCCAGAATAATGATCCGGATGCCTTCTTCCAGGGACATAATCCTGTCGACAATCTGATCGAGTGTTTGAGCCGTAATCGGTTTCCTGTGGTTGCTGGCCGAACCCGTACCGCTGAGCAGCAATCACGAAGGGCGACCCCACTTTCAGGGGTCATTGCAACTGGACCTTGATCGCGAACGCATTGAAAGACATCGGGTTTCTCCATTCGCTCAAGGAATTGTCGTGCATACGTCGACAGCGATTCAACGTATCTTCGCTGTCCTTCAGCATACAGGGTGTCAAAAGCAAGCGTCGACTTTCCTGATCCGGAAAGACCGGTAACCACAACGAGTTTATTGCGAGGCAATTCGATGTCGATGTTTTTCAAGTTGTGATGTCTGGCACCACGGATAATGATTTTTTCAGCTCCCATCTGGTCTTAAAAACCTGTGTTTTAACAGTTTGCCTTTTACATAAACAGCCTGCTGAGCCGCCATGGTTATCGCCGAGATCAGGCTCCCCGGATCGGCCGTACCTGTTCCGGCGATGTCATAGGCGGTGCCGTGATCAACAGATGTTCTGATGATCGGAAGTCCCAAGGTAACATTTACACCGTCATGAAAGTGTAAGAGCTTAAAGGGGATCAATCCCTGGTCGTGATACATGGATACAACGGCGTCATACCATCCGCTTGAGGCCTGATAAAATACGGTATCCGGAGGCAGAGGGCCCTTAACGTCAATCCCTTCATGAACTGCATCATGGATCGCCGGCAGAATAATGTTTTTTTCTTCATTCCCGAACATTCCGCCTTCACCTGCGTGGGGGTTGAGTCCGGCCACTGCAATCCGGGGTTTTTTTAAGCCGAATCGGCCATACAGTGCCTGCCAGGTTAATTTTATGGTCTGCAATACTTTCGGCGTTGAAAGCAGAGAGGGGACTTTTTTTAATGGAATGTGGATGGTGACAAGCACGACACGAAGTCTGTCCCCTGCAAGCATCATGGCAAAAGTGTCGGATTTTGTCCGTTCCGCCAAAAGTTCGGTGTGCCCGTTATGGCGGCATCCGGCCATCTGCATTGCCGTCTTGTTTATCGGACAGGTGACCATGGCAGCGATGCGCCCGTCAGCGGCCAAGTCTGACGCGGACTCGATATAGTTCACCATGGCTTTTCCTGTTTCAACCGTGGGATGGCCCCACAATGCCGGGCCAGGAACGATTTCGGAAAGATTCAGTACATCAATGGAGCCCAATTGATATGCGCCTTCATCAGGATCTTTCAGCGATTTAATGTGAAGACGACTTCGAACACATTCTTTTGCGGCGTTCAGAACTTTAAAATCTCCAATCACAAGGGGCCTGCAGACCTCATAGATTGAAGGTTCGCAAAGTGATAAGAGAATAATTTCCGGACCGATCCCGGAAGGGTCTCCCATGGTAATCCCAATAAGCGGGCGTATATCGGGCATCAGCAACCTCCCTGCGAGACCTTTGAAAAACGCCCTCTTTTGCCCAATTCCGTCGTCAGACTCAAATTTTAATCCTCAAAATACTCCATGTATTCCTGCGGTTAAAATTTTCGTCTTTCTTGGCCTTGAACAAAATAGAACATTTTTCAAAGGTCTCGATATTTTGTTGAGCGATACCGTCAAAAAGCTAATTATACTATAGAGAATGTAAATATTTTTCAAATAAATTTATAAAAATTCTTAATCATTGTTTTCATTGAGGTTAAATTTTGAAAAATTAGAATTCTAAAAATTTAATGAAAAAAAGAGAAAATAAAAGAAATATAAAGATTATGATGATAAAGATGATTGTGAATATTTTGTTGATAACTTTGGATCTGTTTAAAATGCTTAAAGAAAGATAGCCGTTTAAAAAAAGCTGTATTTAAGAACAGTTAAATTTTAAATTTAAAATATATATCTAATTACAGTAAGATAGGTATTGTTGATAATATGTTGACAAATTGATGAAAAACTGGATTTATCGGGTTTGACATATACATGATGATCCTTTAATGTCGGTTTCAACTTACATGGCAGCTTCTTTGTAATCTTGAATAATACTCCCAGAAAGATTTATATCGGCATTTTGTCAGGATTATTACCCTGAAACAACAAATTTGTTCTAACTGACTAACCGAGATTATTATTTCATATGAATGCGATCTGGAACGAGGCAAAAACGGCAGTTAAAGTACGGATTCCCAGTCACTGTTTCAGGATGTGGATCGAGCCGCTGAGGCTGACACGGTGCGATAATAATTCTTTTTATCTTGCTTCTCCGAACTTTTTTTCCAAAAAACGGGTCTTGGAGCATTATGGTGATCTGTTAACATCCGAAATCAGCAAGGCTGCAGGCAAGCCCTGCCGGTGTTTAATCGAGATTTCGGCAGCAGATACGCCGCCAAAAGAAAAATTAAGCGAAGATCTTCAACTCCCGCTTCCCAACATGAATCCCCGCCCATATAACGGCAGGCTGTTGCGCAGGGACTTTACCTTTGATCATTTTGTAGTGGGGGGAAACAATGACTTATTTTTATTGTCTAAAACCGGTATGGGGAAAAGTCATCTTTCACAGGCGATCGGACATTTCATCCTGTCGGAGCATCCCGCGGATCGTGTTTATTATATGACGGCGGAAGATTTCAGCAATGAAATGGTCTATGCCTATCGCCACGATGCAATCAGTAAATTTAAAGGAAAATACAGAGATCAGTGTGATGTGTTGCTCCTTGAAGATGTTCATCACTTAAGCGGCAAGGAACGGACCCAAATCGAGCTTGCGATGACACTGGACACACTGTTCGAATCCCACAAAAAAATCATTTTTTCGAGTTGTTGTCTGCCGGCGGAGATTCCGAAACTCAATGATAAATTAAGATCCCGCCTTTCCTGTTCACTGATTTCAAACATAGATCCTCCGGATTTCAAAACGAGAACGAGAATACTGCAGAAAAAAGCGAAATTAAACGGATGTCAAATACCCGAAAGCGTCATTAATTATCTGGCCGGCGAGCTTACAGAGGATGTGCGGCAGTTGGAAAGCGGACTGATCGGCGTTACCGCGAAATCCTCTTTGTTAGGAATGCCGGTCGATTTAAAGCTGGCTGAAAGCGTTGTCAAGAACATCATAAGCAATCGAGAGAATATCACCATAGACACCATCAAAAAGCTCGTCAGTAAATATTATTCGATTTCCGTCAAAGACATCGTTTCAAGTTCTCGAAAACAAGCCATTGTTCGTGCAAGGCAAATCGCAATTTATCTTTCTCGTAAATATACCGATGCCCCGCTTCAGACAATCGGAAAAAGTTTCAACAGATATCATGCCACCGCTATTCATTCCATCGGAGCGGTTGAACAAGCATTAAAAGAAAATGGTCCGGTACAAAAGCAAGTGGAATTCCTCTGTGATAAGCTTGAATCCGGAAAATTTTAACCGTTCTCACCCTTACATCCAGACTACTGTTTGAAAATATTACCTGTATGTTATATATCTATATTATATTTCTCTTAAAAGGACAAATTTATGCCGACGAAATTAAGTGACAGTGCAAAACGGGTACAGGATTTCCTTTATGCCAAGGGCTTCTCCTTTGAAGTTAAAGAGCTGCCCGGTTCAACCAGAACTGCGCAGGAGGCCGCTGACAGTATTGGGTGTACGGTATCTCAAATCGCCAAATCGCTCGTGTTTAGAGATAAAGAAACGGATCGTCCGATTCTTGTCATTGCATCCGGCTCAAATCGAGTGGATGTAATGAAAATCCAAAAATCCACGGGTTTAAAACTTGGCAGAGCAGATGGAAATTATGTGAAAAAAAGCGTCGGATATGCAATCGGCGGTGTTCCGCCGGTCGCCCATAATGGGCCTTTGGAAACCATATTGGATTCCGACCTGAAAAAATATGACGTTATCTGGGCGGCGGCCGGTACTCCTTTTGCTGTTTTCCGGCTAAGGCCGATTGATTTAGAACCTCTCACCAAAGGGAGCTGGGTTGATTTGTCAGAAGAAATATAACGAGGACCTTGAAACCACTTCTATGATGCGATTACTTCGTCCGACATAAAAACTTTCCGCCATCCAAATCAAACAAAAGGAGAAAAAAATGGAAGAAAAACAGGATAAAACAAATGCTGCTGCTTTTATTACATCCAGAGACACTCTTGACGGAGTCTACCCGGGTCTCATATTAGGAATAAACGCAAGGCGCTTGGATATGGAGTCGATGGTATTTTATACTTTCATGGGGATAAACGTTATCCGAAAAGGCTGGGTAGAAAAAGCCAAATTCCAGCCTCCGGGATTCATGGGCGCTATTCCAGGGATGTCGGCTGTTGCCACATGGATGATGAAAGAGAAGATGGAAAAGGCGAATATTCCTGCGCTTTCCGACCTCCAGGAAATCGCTCAGGTCGAAGGCGTTAAGTTTGTTGCCTGCAAGATGACGGTAGACATGATGGGGTTTTCAGAAAAAGACTTCATCGATGGCGTTATCATTCAAACAGCCGAAGATTTTTTGAAATATGCCACAGACTGTAAGATATTACTATATACTTGAGAGTTCGGGGAGTTTTTCTAACCATCCGCAGCGTGGATACAGTTTCTTGATCAGCTTGAGAAAAGTGCCGCAGAAGAATTGAATAAAGAACATATTTGCGAGGGCACGATGCTCGAACGCCTCCACATCGGAACATCCGGCTGGAGCTATAAGCACTGGTCGGGTAATTTCTATCCCGAAGAAGTGAAGCCGGCCAAATACCTCGAGTATTATGTAACAGTGTTCGACTGTGTGGAATTGAACGCAAGCTTCTACCGCACTCCCGGTGCTAAAGCGGTCGAAGGCTGGGCGCGCCGGACTCCCGCATCGTTCCGGTTCTGTGTAAAGATGAACCGATTCATCACACACCGGAAGAGACTGGCTGATGCGGCGGAGCCGCTCCAGCGCTTCCTGGCGGTGTTCGATCCGCTTCGTGACCGGCTCGGACCATTTTTGGTTCAACTCCCGTCAAGCCTGAAGTTCGATTCGAGCGTCGCAAGAGATTTCCTGCAGCTGCTTGCCTCACACCAAAACACCGGCGAGTTTGCCTTGGAAGCCCGGCATGATTCCTGGTTCTCGACCGAATCTGTTTCTCTTCTGAAACACTATGGTATTGCAGGTGTTATTGCGGATTCAGGCGGACATTTTGCGAAGACGGAAGAAGTCACGAGTCACACCGTCTACCTCCGGTTTCACGGCCCCGGTGAACTCTACAGCTCTTTATACTCTACAGACAGCTTGACGGCTTATGCCCGTAAAATCACCGGCTGGCTTGCCGAAGGCCGGCGGGTCTGGGCTTTTTTCAACAATGACTTTGACGCACATGCCGTCCGCAATGCGCGTGAACTGCAGGCGTTGGTTGAGCAAGAACTTTCGTGAAACCACTTTCAAATTTGAATTCCCCGCAGCTTGTTGCAGTGAAGCGAAGATCCCGTTCACGGGGCTGCGGGGATAGGAATTTTAGCCTTTCGCCAACTCAGCGGCATAGCCGCGTTTCATAAAATCGTTACACGATTTTATTCTGCTAACCGTACGTTTCGATTATTTCTTTGTACCTGAAGCAGCTTTTAATATGATCATTCACCATACCGGTGGCCTGCATATGCGCATAGACAATTGTTGACCCGACAAATTTAAACCCTCTCTTTTTTAGATCTTTGCTGATACGATCCGACAGTTCTGTTTTTGAGGGGATTTCTTCCAACGACTCGAATCCGTTGTGGATCGGTTTGTTGCCGGTAAACTTCCATATGTATTTATTGAAGGTGCCGAATTCTTTTCTGACTTCAATAAAAGCTTTTGCATTTTTAATTGCGCTCTCGATCTTTAATTTGTTGCGGATAATTCCGCTGTCTTTTAACAGGGCGTTTATTTTTTGCTGATCATACGCAGCAACCTTGTTGAAATCAAATTTATCGAAAGCCCTGTGGAAATTTTCTCTTTTTCTCAAAATCGTCAGCCAGCTCAATCCTGCCTGAAATCCTTCAAGGATGAGAAATTCAAAAAGTCTTCTGTCGTTATGCAGCGGCACTCCCCATTCTTTGTCATGATATTTTATAAGAAGAGGATCTTCTTTCGGCCAGGAACAGGTTTGTTGGTTGTTTTTCATTGTCTGAAATTCCATTGGCATACATATAAAGCATTTTTTGAAGTGACGGACAGGGCCTCTGTATCCATGTGGCAGGGGTTCGCCTCAAGTATGATTAAATTTTTTCTGAAAGAATTCATGCATGAATTTTTAGGGATTGAGAAAAAACTCCCCGAGAGCTCAAATAATTTCTTCTTGAAAATCGATTTCCTGGGGACTAATATTTTAGTGATATAACGACATAAACAACAGTAAATATCAAGGGTTAAATTTTTATCTGAATTTTTCGTACAGGATTGAGGTCATAATGGAAAATCTGAAGAATTTAGAAAAAGCGTTAAAATCTTTTATGACCGATGATATCCCTGTTTCAGACATGGCTCATATCCTTTCCCAGGCTTCTCATTGCGAGAGGATTCGTTATCAGGAGCTGGCTTCAGCAGCTGAGGGCGGCATGGATGAGGCGCTTTTGGCCCTATGGGAATGGAAGCTCGTTATACCGGTTCGATCATCCCGGTGTTCTGAATGGGATTCCCGGATTTTGTCGGCAGAACCGGATGAATGGTATGAAATGCCCAATATTTCAAAAATGCTGGTTAAAAAGGGGATAAAGACCGGAACATGGGACACCGGGTCGGCGATCCTTGATCTGTTTCAGCGTATGGGCGAGCCGGAATGGGAAAAAATGCCGGAAC
>JARRRC010000252.1:0-5320 GCA_037381105.1 Desulfobacterales bacterium | reverse complement strand
ATCTCTTCCGGTTCGAGCATGTCTAGAAGGCCGTGGGTAACAAGAATATATCTGAATTTCTTTATCAATCCCATTACCGCAGCGGTAATCATTCTTCCGCCGAAAACGGGCCAGTAGAGAATATTATGGTATCCCAAACCGGCTTTTTTGCACAATTCTTCAATCCGTCTTCTATGCTCGCCCATTTCAAGGGGCTTGCATCTCCAGAATTTTTGAATCATGGCCGGACCGATTATGGCGATCGCTAAAAGAAAAACCATAAAATATATGATTTCGCCTTCGGTGGTGGAGAGCAACCGTTTCGGTAAGTCAAACGGAAGGGCATTGATGATGTCTAATATTCCGGATAGCAAAAACCAGGGCAAAAGGATTGGCACGGAGATTGATATTTGAGAGAGAATATACGTTTTCCTGGACAGGTCCGTTGCATAAAGGCGTTGGTAAGGGTCGTAGGCACACGCCCATATAATCGCCAAATAACCCGTAAATAGGATGATGAACAACAGCGCCTGGAACGTGGGGATGACACTTAAAAACGGGATCTCGATTAAAAAAGACGTCAGATTCAGACCATAAATATCAATTGAAAAGAGTAGGATCGCCATGATGGACTGATGGGTTAACGCTGATCTGAATTTATGGTCGAGTCGGAACGGGCTTTGTTTTAGAATCTGTCTTTCAATCCTGCGAAACCGAAGCCGTGTGATTCCTGAAAAAACAGCAATCAGGGCTACAAAAAGAAACAATGTTTCCAGGCCCCCGAAATTTGTTTTTTCAGAGGGCTGGTAGGTGCTGTATATCAGCAGCACGACGATATAATATATAAAATTGCTGAACATACGTTTATATTAATTTAAGGCAATATAAGGATTCGAAGATTCAAAGGGTCAAGGTATTGTCTTTTTTAGGTTGTAAAGCTTTTCACTCGAATCCCTGAATCCTCGGGCCCTTTACTCCTATTTCTCTTTGTAAAACCTCTCCTTTTCACTGTAAATGCAACAACGATTCGATTCCCTGAATGCCGTATTTCGAATAAAACCTTCCAGGTCGTAACCTTCCTGGTAAATGACCTTGAAATGGATATCCGCGGCATAAGACTCCAATGTTTTTTGCCTTTTGATGCATTCCGTGTACGGATGAATGTTGTTTCGATAGAAATACCCCATAATGTCAAAGCCTTCACTGCGAAGAATTTTTACCGGGTATATGGTGCACGGAGCGCAGCAGGTGTGAAGAAGTATCTTCATCGTCTTTCTCCAAAAATTGCCGTTCCGATACGGACTAGAGTTGCGCCTTCTTCAATGGCAACTTCAAAATCACCGGTCATGCCCATGGAAAGGTCATTCAGGTCAACGCCTGATAATTTGTGACGGATTCGATCTCTTAAATTCCGAAGGGCAGAAAAATAAGGCCGAACCTTTTCCGGGGCGTTGAAAAAGGGCGGCATAGTCATCAGGCCTTTTACGGATAAATTTTCCAAACGTGAGACATCTTTGATCAGGTTCGCAGCACTGTTTTCGTCAGCACCTGATTTTGAGGGTTCTTTGCCGATGTTGATCTGTACAAGTATGTTTTGAATTTTATTAACTTTTTTTGCCTGTTTATCGAGCTCCCTGGCCAGCTTGAGGGTATCCACGGAATGAATCAAATCAAAAATCCTGACGGCGTATTTGGCCTTATTGGATTGCAGGTGGCCGATAAAATGCCACGATACCGGGTAAGCGGCAAGTGCATTAAACTTGGTCCGGGCTTCCTGAACGTAATTTTCACCGAGAATGTCGACACCGGCGTCAATGGCTTCTTTGACTCGATCAGTGGGGACGGTTTTGCTGACTACAACCAGATGAACAGTTTTATAATCACGACCGCATCTTATGGCAGCTTTATTAATTCGGTTTTTTATGTTTTTTAGTCTTTCTCTAACATCCATGGACAGTTAATATATCATCGATTCGTGAAGCCAAAATGTTTTTACTTTTCACCAATATGAATAATTCCTTCTTTTATCAGAAATTCGATGATTTCACAAACCGGAAGCCCAACAACATTTGTGTATGAACCATGAATACTTTTAACAAGGAAGGTTCCGAGTCCCTGAATGGCATAAGACCCCGCCTTGTCGAACGGTTCTTTTGTGCGGATATACCACTCGATTTCTTCATCGGTAAGTTGTTTGAAAAGAACGTCTGTTTTAATGGTTTCGGAGAACTTTTTATTTTTGGCTTTACAGACAATCGCGTACCCGGTAAGCACCTGATGAGTCTGCCCGCTGAGTTGTTTCAGCATGCTCCGGGCGTCGTCCATGGTTTCCGGTTTTCCGAGTATGGTTCCGTTTTTAAGGACGATAGTGTCCGCCCCGATGACCCATTTGTTCGGGTATTTTTGAGACACGCTGTCAGCCTTGGCTTCGGATAGAATCCTTGCGTAAGTCTCCGGTTCTGCCAAAGGTATCTTGTTTTCGTCAATGTTGCTTGGAATTACGGAAAATTTCAGACCCGCCTGTTCCAATAAACTTCGGCGGCGCGGAGATGTTGAAGCAAGAATCAATAAGGAATTTTCGTTATTTATTTTCATATCGTGGAATCTATTTGAAATGGGGAAAATGTTTTGCGATCAGGGGGTGCCTTTGTCTTTTACAGGTTCAACCAAATTTTGATAGCTGGTATAATAAATATCTGTTAACGTTAAAAAAGCTGTTGTGACTAACGGTCCGTAAATAATGCCGAGGATACCAAAGAGTTTTAATCCGCCAATGATAGAAAAAAAGACCAGCAGGGTATGCATTTTAACGCGATGTCCAACCAGCTTGGGTTTTAACAGGTTGTCAACGCTTATGGAAAGAATAAGATAAAATACGATGAAAAATATACCCGAAGCGATCCGGCCCGTAAAAATCAGATAAATTGCCGCGGGGACAAATACCACACCGATGCCGATGATGGGAAGAAAGGCCAGAAGTGCCATTATCACTCCCCATAGAAAAGGTGATTTTAACCCGAAGAGTGAAAAAACAATACCGCCGGCCGCCCCTTGAATCAGCCCCCCCAGTCCGTTGCCGATGAGAATTGCACCGGCCATATCTTTAAACTTTTGAATGAGTTTTTCATCCTGTTCCTTGGGGAGCGGAGAAAGGTCGATGATGAAAGAAACCAATTTTTCACCGTCCATCAAAAGATAATAGATGATCAGGAGCATGAAAAAGAAGTAGACGAAAAAAGTCAGCACATTGGATGCGATGGAACTGGCTTGCTGGTAAAGAAAAAGACCGACGATCTTACCCAATTCGGAAAACCCTTTATTGAGCTCCTCACCGGTAATTTGTGCGTGAAAGGGCGAAAGGTAATGGTTTATTTTGTCCAGGATCTTGCTGGTTTCCAATATGTATTTGATCTGATCGCTGATGACCGCCCCTTTTCCCATAAGATAAAGGCCGTACGCTTCTTTTGACAATATGCTGACAAAAAAGATCGTTGGAATGAACAGAATCAAAAAGATTAAGACACAGGTCAGCAAGGAGGAAAAGGCCGGGTTTATCTTGCGCGTTAAAAAGGAATAAATCGGTCTAAAAAGGCTGGTCACTACAGCGGCAAGGATAATAACCGATACAAAAGGCCATAAAAGACGGCCCAGGAGAAAAGCTGAAACAAGAAATAGCGCCAGAAAAAACCATAAAATAATATTACCGGAAGTTTTGTCCTGCATCGTAATTCCAGTTCAGCCTGAACGAAGTGTTTTAAATTTTGAAATCGTTAGATTAATGATATTTTTTAGGTATTATGGGTATCCCGTGATCTATTTGCTGGCGAATCCGATTGCTGCAAATAATAACAGAATTTCATAGGCAAAAACGGAAACATAATTGCCGAACAGCGCATAGACTATTCCGCCGCCGATAACCGCAGGCACGCCAAAAACCACCAATGTGCCCAATCTTCTGCTGATATTCATCTAATAAATCCTCCTATCATTTTGAATCACAATGGTTCAACCTCATCCAAATCGTGCTTGAAATCCTTAAAAGGTTGCTTATTTTTACAGATGTTGTGCTTAATATCTGCTTTCAAGGCCAGCTTATCGCTTGTAACAATAACGTATTTACAAGTAAAGAGAAAATCGACATAATAATCTTGTTATTTGGTATTGTGGACGACTTCCATAGCACATAACATTCACAAGGTCAAAGGAAGACCACATGTGTCTGATTCTATTATCATATGACATGCACCCGGTTTACCGGATGATATTGGCGGCCAACCGGGATGAATATTACAACCGGCCTACGGCGCCGCTTGCTTTTCATGACGATTTGCCGGAAATTCTCGGCGGCAGAGATCTCAAGCATCAAGGAATGTGGCTGGGTGTAACCCGGAGCGGGAGGATTGCCGCCATCACCAACTACAGGGATCCGGGGATAAATATTTCAAACGCTCCTTCCAGAGGTTTTTTGGTCAGAGATTTTTTGGCGGGTGATTCATCTCCCATAGGCTATCTCGAACATGTCAGATCCAACAAAGATCGATATAATGGATACAATCTACTTGTCGGCGACCGGTCCGAGCTGTTCTATTACTCAAATCATGGGAACGGCATTCAAAAGTTAGCGTCCGGCATGCATGGTCTCAGCAATCATCTTTTGGATACCCCCTGGCCCAAGATTACAAAAGGCAAATCGAATCTTGAAAAACTGTTGAACGGAAAAGGAAAAATAAACCCTGAAGACATCTTCGATATTTTAAAGGACGGTGCTTATCCGCCGGATCATATGTTGCCGGATACCGGTGTGGGGCTTGAATGGGAACGAGTTCTTTCTCCTTTATTCATTACCAGCGAATTTTACGGCACACGTTCGTCCTCGATCATTTTCATCGAAAGGCAAGGGCGCATCACATTTCTGGAACGGACATTTGTTCATGACGGCGGGGTATCCAAAGCGGAAAAAACCCGGGAATATTCATTTAATATTAACATTTGAAACGTTCGGTTTAGGTATGTGTATTCTTGACAAATCGACTTAATATGTTTAAGATTGTAACCGTAGTCACCCAAGTTGAGCGATTGTTAAAGATTGTCCGCCTCAGGCGCGGTCGCGGCTTTTAAAATCGGAAACGCTCAATTTAGGAATCATGTTCTTTTAAAACTATGGGGGCGAAACGGCTTCGACGGGGATAAAGAAGCTCAGGTTGCATACCAAGCTCCTGCCAGCTTGTAAAAATGGTGGGAAATTAAATATAATCGCAGATGATTATAACTACGCTCTAGCCGCTTAAAGGCTAGCGTCCTGCCGGACCATTCCTGCTAATTCGGTAAGGGCGTCGACGAG